>JAPUIX010000081.1 GCA_027296625.1 Gammaproteobacteria bacterium
GATGTTCTGGCCCAGGAAGAGACTCAGGGTTCTTCCCGCCAGGACCTGGCCCCAGCTGCCGTCGACCGTGAAGAAGCCTTCACGAAAGTCGATCTGGGAACCGAACGCGGTCTCGGTGTGGGGATTATTCGTCTGCGGTGCGAAGCTGATGCGTGCCCCACCCGTCAGGCCGTTGACCGTTGGCGACTTGGCATTGAAGCTGTAGAAGATCGGCAACAAACCGGTCTGCAGCCGAGACTCTGAGATCGACGCGAGGTTACCCGCACCTTTAGACGGATCGGCCGCTCGGGTTACGATCCCCGCGCCATTATTTAGTATGCCGCCAACCACCGCCCCGGTAGTATTTACACCCGCTACGGCCCGGGTCGCGTTAGCTGCCAGACCGTCGTAGTCACTGTAGGTATAGAATTGGTTGACTTCGCCGTCGAAGCTTATCTCCCAACCGTTGTCCCCGCCGACGATGACCACGGCGTTAGCAGGCCCGCTAAGCGCCATAGCCAGCGTCGCAGAGCCGATCGCGGCTGCGAGTTTGGAGTTGGTAAATTTGGTTTCCATCATTCCCTCCTAGTTAACCACTTAACCCTTTCAGTTTTATAGGATGTTGGTTTAACCTCACGGGCTTTTGTGCCTCCCCTTTCGTTCTTTGGTGAGTCTCACAAGGCCAACGAGGCCTGATGATCATCGATGTCTTTCTCGCGAAAGACCCAGCAAAAATACTACAGGCACTCACGGCTTGCAAATTTTTTTTCAAAAATGCCACAATCAGCGATTTGTTGTTTTTATGCAACACTTTACCGGGGAACGGGGCCTCATAGGGGTGCACCGACCCGATTTGTGCCGTGCAAAATCCTTAAGTGCGCATCCTCATTGCCCGTCACTTTAGCAAGAGCTATCCAACCACATCGCCAGAAGGCCTGACATATCAACGCAATAAGGCCAGCCCGCCCGGCGCGACCCCTGCCAGGCCGGCCAAGCAAAGACAAAAAATCGCAGGCCGCGAGTGGGCGGCCTGCGATGAGACAGCGCCTCGCGACCTTTATGACTCGACAGTGCCCGTTGGCACTGCCAGTGCGACTCCCTTAGAGGGCAACGCAGACCGCCTTCTTCTGGGTATAGAGATCAAGGGCATCATGTCCCATCTCACGTCCCCAGCCAGACTGCTTGTAGCCGCCAAAGGGCAACGCGGCATCGAAGATGTTGTAAGAATTGATCCAGACGGTGCCCGCCTTCAGCTTAGCCGCCACCGAATGGGCCTTGCTGATGTCCTGGGTCCAAATCCCGGCGGCCAAGCCGTAGATGGAATCGTTGGCGGCAGCGATCACGTCATCATCCAGTTGTTTAAACGGAATGGCGGCGACCACGGGCCCAAAGATCTCTTCCTGAATCACCTTCATATGTGGCTTGGTCTCCACCAGCACAGTCGGTTCAACAAAGTAGCCCGGGCCACCGATCTTCTTGCCGCCGGTGATGGCCTTCGCGCCCTCGGCAACACCTGACTCGAGATAGCCGCACACCCGCTGGTGTTGGATCTCGGAGACCATCGGGCCCATCTGCGTCTCCGGATGCAGCCCCGGGCCCACCTTGATGTTCTTGGCCTCATTCGCGACCCCCTCGACGACCTTGTCAAAGATGTCCTGTTGCACGAATAAGCGGGACCCGGCGCAACAACACTGGCCGTGATTGAAAAAGATGGCGCTCGCAGTACCGGCTACGGCAACGTCGAGGTCCGCATCGGTGAAGACAATGTTCGGCGACTTGCCGCCGAGCTCAAGGGATAGCTTCTTCAGATCATTCGCCGCGGCCGCCACGATGAGCTTGCCCACCTCGGTTGACCCGGTGAAGGCAATTTTATCCACCCCCGGGTGCGCCGCCAGCGCCGCGCCAGCCGTCTCGCCAAACCCGGTGATGATGTTCACCACCCCGTCGGGAAATCCCGCTTCCTGGGTAAGCTCCCCAAGACGCAAACCTGACAGCGGCGTCTCCTCAGCCGGCTTCAGCACCACGGTACAGCCCGTGGCAAGTGCCGGTCCGAGCTTCCATGCGGCCATCAACAACGGAAAATTCCACGGGATGATCTGGCCGACGACCCCCACCGGCTCACGCAGTGTGTAGGCGTGGAACTTCACCCCGGGGGCATAGGGCACCGAGAGGGGGATGGTATTGCCCTCGAGCTTGGTGGCCCATCCGGCCATGTAGTGGAACAGATCGGCCGCCAGCGGCACGTCGGCAGCGCGCGCGACGCTGATGGGCTTACCATTATCCAGGGACTCCAGTTGCGCCAGCTCCTCCAGGTGCTCGTAGATGAGATCACCCAGCTTCCAGACCAGGCGACCGCGCTGCGACGGGGTCATGTTCGGCCAAGGCCCGCTCTCAAAGGCCCGGCGGGCGGCCTGAACGGCACGGTCGATATCTTCCTTGTCGCCCTCCGCCGCATGGGCGATCACCTCGGCGGTGGCCGGGTTGATGACGTCGAACATCTTTCCCGAGGCGGCGTCGACCCATTGCCCATTGATCAAGAGCTTGCGCCGCTCTTTTACAAAGCTTGCGACCGAACGGTCGAGTTGAACTTCTGCTGCTGCGACACTCATGCTTAACCTCCTGACTTTCTAGGTCATTTGTAGCAAGTCACGCTGCCGTGCTCACTCACGTGACGGCGCGTTATGACGTCCAAATCGCGAGTTTACGCCGTTACAATGGGAACAGATTAGTTTAACGAAATTCACTACAGGGTGCAGCCGAATTGATCCAAGGTGCGAACGCCCAAAACGTTTGCGATCAGAGGAATCTCAATACCCAAACCCGTTGGAACTTCCCATGGCTAAATGGAGCCAAACGATGGAGCGCCCCTGCCCGCCATGGCGAAATTTGTCCGGCGAGGAACGTATGTCTGTAATCTGTTGAAAAGACAGTAATTACATCCGGTTTGCGTTAAGATCGCACACCAGCGCGATGGTCACGTTTGAAGCGTGAAGGAACTTAAGGAGAGTAAAAATCCAATGATACGAACTCACCTTGGACCGATGTCGATCCCCATTCTCGGCGTCGGACTCACCATCGCAGGTGCGCTTGCTGGCGCCGAGCCCATCGAGATTCATCTTGCCTACCTCGGCGACACATCAAGCACGGCCTACATCGGCGCCAAGCAAGGCCTGAGCGAGGCGAACCTGCAGGGGCAGTTCCTTGGACAAACCTATACCCTAGAAGCGACATCCTCCGATGCCTTGGTTGCCGGCAGCGATCCCAAGCCCGCGGTGGTGCTCGCTGCCCTTGATGAAGCTCAGTTGTTCGCACTCAGCAGCGCGCTTCCAAACACCCCGATCTTTAACCTCACCGCCACCGACGACAGCCTACGGGCGGCGTGCAACACGAATCTCTTTCACGTGATCCCAAGCCACCGTATGAAAGCGGATGCGGTTTCTCAATGGATGCAGAAGCACAAAGACGCCAACGTGAGCGCCCAGGCCTGGCACCGGGACTTTAAGAAATACGCCGCCCGGGAACTGAACAACCGCTTCCGCAAAGCCAATGGGATCCCAATGGATGATGATGCGTGGGCAGGATGGGCGGCGGTCAAGATGACCTCGGACACGGTGGCGCGGGAAGGCCGTACGAACCCAGAACAATTGCGCACGTACTTTAAAGAGAAATTGCGATTTGATGGTCAAAAAGGAGTCGGGCTCAGTTTTCGCAACACAGGGCAGCTACGCCAGCCGCTGCTGATTGTCGAGGACGACAAACTTGTCGGCGAAGCACCGGTTCGCGGCGTCGTAGACACCACAGATCTTGATAGCCTCGGTCTTAAAAACTGTCCCAAGTAAAGTTTTATTAATGCGAAACATTAATCAATGCCGTATGCAACTTGCTGTTTTTCGATCAGGCTGCAATGAAAAACATTGGAGGAGTAGAACCGTCATGAAATATGTACTGTCCTCAGTCGCCGTGGCTTTGCTGTTAGGCGGTTGGAACGTCACCGCCGAGCCGACCTATCGGATATTCGTCACCAATGAAAAGGACAACACCGTCAGTGTGATCGACAGCCAAACGAATAAAGTGGAAGAGACCATTGATGTTGGCAAGCGCCCGCGCGGCATCGGTCTTGCCCCGGACGGCAGTGAACTGTATGTCGCCGTGAGTGAAGAGAACGCCATTGCCGTCATCGACCCAAGAACGCTGGAAGTGCTCCGCAAGTTCGAAGCCGGTTCGGATCCGGAGACCTTCGCCGTCCACCCCAACGGCAACATTTATATCTCCAACGAAGACGATGCCAAGGCCACAGTGTACGATCCCGAAACGGGTGCGGCGTTGGTGGCGATCCCGGTTGGGCTGGAACCTGAGGGGGTCGCCATTTCACCAGACGGCACGCGTGTGATCGTCACCAGCGAATCCAGCAATATGCTCCATGTGATCGCTGTGCCGGAACACGCGATGGTCGCCAATATCGTAGTGGGCGCAAGACCCCGATCGGCAACATTCACTAAGGACAGCAACACGGTCTATGCCACCTCTGAAGTCAGTGGCGAGGTCACAGAGGTGGATATGACAACTCATCAGATCGTGAATAAGGTGTCGCTGGATGGGATCGACAAGGCAAAGCCAAAGGACATCCTGCTGAGTAAAGATGAGACGACCTTATACGTTGCCGGCGGCCGAGCGGCGAAGATCATTGTCCTCGATGCCGAAACGCTGGAGATCAAAGACACCATACCGGTGGGCAAACGGGTCTGGGGGCTTGCCATGTCGCGTGATGGCAGTCGCGTGTACACAACCAACGGTATCAGCAACACGGTATCGGTGATCGACACGGCAACCAACAAGGTGATTGCAACTATTGAAGTCGGCAAGGCGCCATGGGGGGTGCTGATCGACGACTAGGCAATGCCTGTCATGATTCGGTGATGCGCCCTGAAGCTCAGCAGTCGCCATTAATCTTAAGAAGATGCGGAGAAAGTCCGTTTATGGCTTATGGAGGCAGGACTTCTGCGAAATCAATTGGCCTTAAGCTTTGGTATGAATACGACCCATCATAGTCGCAATTCGTCAGCATGTCCGTGTATTGCATAGCCCGGTGCGATTTTCAGCAGCCTCTTCTTATGGCCCAACAAAAAAGCGGGCACTAGAGCGCCCGCCAAGAGCAGATAGTGCCGGAGGAGGTTGTTAGATCTTGATCCTGAGTCCAATCCAGCCCCCAATAGGCGCCCCGGGGGTTAAAAAGCGCGGGTTACTAAAGGACGGGAAGACCTCGTCGGGTTCACCCAGAAGCCCAAAGGTTTCGTAATCGGCGTTGAAAAGGTTGTTTACCTTGAAGAAGACCGACGCATCCTGATAAAACACCCACTCGCCGCGCAGATTCACCACCACATACCCATCGATGGGTTGAAGTAGATTGGCCTCGTCACCCCTGAGGAACTGATCCCCTGCATAGAGGAGATCCCCACCAATGCTCAGATTCGGCAGGATGGCAACATCGCCCCCCAACTTCAGGTTGTGCTGGGGGATGGACGGAATGCGGTCTCCCGACTGCACTTGGATATCGCCGTTGGCATTGGCAAGGGGGTGGTTGGGACTGCTCACCACAAACCGGTCCTGGAATGTCGCGTCAAGGAACGTGTAGTCCACAAACCAGGTCAGCCTCTGAACGACGCCGTTAAGCCCCAACTCCATGCCGACACGTTTGGTATCGCCAACATTGTCAAAGAAGCCCTGATTGGCGGTGGCACCGCCCGTGCTAACGAAAATGATGTCGTCGTTATTGACAATGTGAAATCCATCCACCTTCCACTCAACGGCTGGCCCGAGATCACCGCGGGCACCCACCTCGAAGGTCTTGGCCACCACTTGGTCGAGCGGGGGGTCGGCCAGAAAGGCATTCGGCAGTCGGCAGGGGGCGTCGGGGTCTGAGCACGTCAGCTCCACGGGTGTCGGGGCGCGCGCTGATTCGGTGTAGCCGCCGTAAAACCCCAGGTCGGGCCGGTACTGGTAGGTGGCGCCTGCCGCGGGATTGAAGCGCTCGAATGTATGATCGCCGTTGAGACGGGGCTCCAGGCCTGTCTCGTCACGGATTTTAATCTGCGTGTTGTTGTAGCGCCCTGAGAGCGTCAACGCGAGCTTTTCTGTCAGCGCCAAGGTGTCGGTCACATACAGTGACCCGTTTCTCCGCCGCGTGTCGAGGGCCGTGGTTTCATCCGGGATAAAGATGTTGGTCCGGGTCGTGCTGCGATCGGCATTCAGCATCGCTGCCTGGACGACTGATTGGAAATCGGCAGAACCCTCACCGTAGCTCCCCCCGAAAATGAACTGGTTTTCACGATCAAACAGATCATTTAACAAGGTTGTCTGCAACGTGCCGCCGTAGCTGTCTTGTTCTGTGGTACTGGTGTTGTTGATGGCATCAAAGCTCGCCGGTATGGGATTGCCGTTCTGGTCCTCGATGGGCGTTGTCGGATCGTCCTCCTCGCAAAGGAAGGCAGCATTCGGCGGGTTGCACGCCTCAAAGGGAGTGGCATCGCCGTTGAACGCATCCACATCGTTGCTGCGATAAAAGCCGTTAGCGGAGATCAGGGTGTTCTCATTCAGCCAATGCGACCCTTCCAGGATGTAGAAGAGCAGGTTGTTCTTGGTGATATCGGGCGAGGTAAAGATCGCCGAGCGGTCCATGGCGAGGAGTTCCACGGGCGCAGGTCCGTTGCCTGTGAGATCGCTGTCGCCCCAAGTGAACGAGAAATCCAGCGTGCTGGCCTCCCCTCGCCATCCCAAACTGCCATACGCGTTGCCAAGGTCCGATGGCGAGGCATCTCGCCAGCCATCCTCAGTAAAGTAGTTTAAGGCAATAAAGTATCCTAAGGCGCCATTGTTCCCGCCACTCTCAGCTTGCGTTTGAATGCGTCCGAAGGAACCGCCCGATACCTGGCCTATAAAGGTACCCGGATTAATAAAGCCGTTCTTGGTCTGAACGGATATGGCACCACCCAGGGTATTCAAGCCAAACAGTGGATTGGACCCCGCAATCAGATTGATGCTGTTAATGGCCACATTGGGGATGAGCTCCCAGTTGACGGTGTCACCGAACACCTCGTTGACGCGCACGCCATTTTGATAAACAGCAAGGCCCTGGGGCAGACCTAAGAGCGGTCCCGCGACAAACCCACGGTATTGGACGTCCGGTTGCAGCGGGTTGCCCTGCGCCTCGTTGATCGTCACGCTGCCAATGTTGCGGTTTAGGAATTCAGTGATGTCGACGCTTTTTGTCCGCTCTATATCCTCGCCGCTGGCCGTTTGCCAGTTGGCCGGGATCTTGTCTAACGGGAGACCCACCCCATGGGTCGGTGTGGTGCCGACGACCTCGACTTCTGTCAACGTTTCTGGTTCGGGCGTTTCCCCCTCCGCGTAGCTCTGCTCGCCCTGCGCCGCACCAAAGACCAGGAGCGCGGTGCCGAGCAATTGGGCAGCACGGCGCCAAACGATGTGCTTATCCTCCATAGACTTGTGATTCACGATGTCTCCTTCCTGAGCGCGTTCTTGTTATTTCGACAACATCTGGATCCCTTGCCGTCAAAATATAACGACCTTGCGCGGCATAGGCCAAACAGCAATCAAACCCAGAGGGGCCTCCTCCCACGAACTGCAACAACAGTGTTGCCTTTCGCTGCGAACGACGTTGTGTCTCCATCATAGCCGTATGGGGGCTTTTAAAAATCAGAAAGAGAGAAATAACGCCTGGGACTCCTTCCCAGGCTTAGCAGGATTTATTCCCGCAGCCAAACTAAAGCGTGATGGCTTTGTACCTAAACGAGTCCGGGTTGCAATTTTTATCAATGTAGGCCTGAATTCAATAATTGGTTAAAGAGTGCCTTATAGATCGATCTAGCTACGGAGGGGTGTTATGAACATCACACTGGCGAGCATTCAGCAGGCGGTGGGCGGGAAAATAGACGGTGACGCTAACCTATCCATCCGCGGCGTCAATGACCTGCGCGGCGCGAGCAACGATGAGATTACCTTTGCCGAGAGTGAACGGAATCTCAAACAGGCCGAGTCCACAGGCGCTAGCGCCGTAGTCGTGCCTGTTGACTTCCCCGCGCTGCCAGGCAAGTCGCTGCTGCGCAGCGCCAGACCTAAAGAAACGTTTGTGCGCATCATGCTGTTGTTTAATCCGCCGCAGCGCCCAATCAACGGGGTTCACCCGGACGCATGCATCGCACCGGACGCCAAGCTCGGGCAGAATGTCGCGGTGGCCGAACGCGCGGTTCTCCGTCCCGGGGTGCAAGTGGGCGACAATACCGTGATCGAATCCGGCGCGCACCTCGGACGGGATGTAACCCTCGGCGCCGACTGCCTTATCGGTCCCAATGTCGTGCTCTATCCAGACACACGCCTAGGCGACCGCGTACGCATACAAGCGGGCACAGTCATTGGCGGTGATGGCTTCGGGAATCTATGGACCGGCGAGCAGCACCAGAAGATTCCACAACTGGGCACGGTGGTCATAGAAGATGATGTCGAGATAGGCTCTAACGTCTGCATTGACCGCGCTACGTTTGGAGAGACGCGCATCCGGCGCGATGTCAAGATCGACAACCTCGTGCAGGTCGCCCATAACAACGATATCGGTGAGCACAGTATCCTGGTGGCCCTGGTCGGTTTGGCGGGCAGCGTTACACTTGGAAAACGCGTCACGCTGGGCGGGCAAACCGGCGTAGCTGATCACGTGAACATCGGTGACGAGGTTATCGCCGCGGCCCGAACTGGCATCACGAAGAACATTCCTTCAGGGCAAATTATCTTGGGCTTTCCCAGCCGCCCGATCAAGCAGGCTCGAAAGGAAATAGCCAGTATGTCCCGCCTGCCACCACTGATACAACAGGTGCGAAAACTCGAACTCAGATTGCAGCAACTTGAAGAACAGCTACTGAGTGGCGATGCAGAGTAACGCCTGATGGGGTTCTAGAAATCAGCCTTTTAGAAGCTTCCTTAAGATGAATCGATCTGAATCAAGAACCCGCTATGCCTTAACGATGCCATAGCGAATGGCAAGACGGACAAGTTCTGCAGCGCTGGTGACATTCAGTTTGCTCTTGATTTGCGTGCCGTAATTGGCCACGGTCTTGTAACTTAAGGATAAGCGATCCGCTATCTCGCTCGTGGCGAGCCCTTCTGCAAGCAGACAGAATATCTCAAACTCGCGGGTTGAGAGATCCGTAAACGGTGTTCCCTTACCTCGGCTCTTCTGAAACGCCAGGCGCTGCGCAATCCCCGCATCCAGGTGAATATTGCCACTGGCGATCTGTTTGACCGCTTCAACCAACACTTCCGGCGCGCTACTCTTAGTGATATAACCGCGGGCCCCCGCCTGCAGCGCCTGCTCAACAAATACCGTGTCCTCGTGCATGCTGAATACCAAGATTCGAGCGCTGGGATCACGCGCGATGATTCGCCGTATCGCCTCGATTCCGCCAATCCCTGGCAACGATAGATCCATAACCACAACATCCGGCTTTGCCTCAACGAAACGTTTGCAGGCAAGTTCACCACTGTCCGCTTCCGCCACGATCTCAATGTCCGCTGAATCCTCCAGCAGCATGCGATAACCAACCCGCACGACCGCATGGTCATCCACGAGCAAGACCTTGATGTGATCAACTGCTCCGTTCATTCCCCACGCGTTTTGGGCTCTAAGGGTATCGTCACCCGAAGCGCCACACCGGTTCCTGAACTCGACGCCAGAACAAACTCGCCATTTAAGGCCGCGGCGCGCTCGCGCATGCCCAGAAGACCGAGTCCGGGGCGTGTTGATTCCAGTTCAAAGCCCTGCCCATTATCGCGAATCATCAATTGGACGCGCTTTGTGCTCTCCACATGATCGCCGTTCGCCATGTCATCAGCGAGTTTGAGTGTGATGTCCACTTCCGTTGCCTTGGCGTGTTTCGCAATGTTGGTCAGGCTCTCCTGAATGATACGATAGATACTAATATTGATCGCTTCGCCAAGATCGTTCAAGGCCCCCTCGGTTCGAAATCGACAAAAGACATCTTCATGGTGTGCGTTCCAGTCATCAATCGTGTCTTGCAGCGCTGCCACCAAACCAAGTTCGTCAAGGACAACCGGGCGCAATCGGCGCATCATGTTACTGACGACATCGTACATGTGGGTGGAAAATGAAATGATCGCCTGCGCGCGATCCTGCGTTGGAGCGCTGGTGCCATTTTGCGGGTTATTGAGCGATACGGCCACCGCCTTGATCGCACTGATAGACTGGCCAAGTTCATCGTGCAGCTCACGAGCCAAATGACGACGTTCCGCTTCTTGGATCGCGAGAGAATGCTGCGTGAGGTAACGATTCTCCTCACGACTCTGCTGTAAGACCTCTGCCATATGATTGAACTTTTGCGAGATCCCATCCAGCTCAGGTAAATTAAAAGTAGGCAGCCGAGACCGGTAATCGCCCTGCTCTATCCCATCCAGCGCCTTCAGAATGGCATCGATCGGTTGCAACGCACGACCGATGGTGAAAAACACAAGACCGTTAGCGAGTAGCATAAACAGCAGTAAGAGTCCGAGAACGCCTCGCGCCTCCTTCCAGGCCTCCGTGATCTCATCGGAGGGATTTGCCTGAACAATGATCTCGGTGAAAGGTATCCCGGTCGCAGATAACGTTCGTTTGAATTCCAGCGGCTCAGGGGCAACGAGGTGCACAAACCAACGAGGGGCATCCGCCCGGATAGGACGTTCGGTGTTTCGAGGCGGCGAAGACGCTGTACCGATGGATTTCCGTAGCTCGATATCGAGATGCCGTGATCGCTCAAAATGGCTGATTTGTTCAACCAGGCGCGTTTGTACCTCACTTTGTTGCTCGGCGCTAGCACTCGCAAAGGCCACTTCAATCAATTGCAATGTCAGGTTCGCAGTCGACTGGATTTCTTCATATACCGCCCGGCGCGCGTTGTGTATCACGAGAACGGCACCGAGAATCAGTATCAGCGCGAACAATAGCGTGATAAGCAGGTTGAGTCGGAATCTTAAGCTCATGCCTGGAGGTTTTCAGAATGCAAACAGCACACCGGTCGAGGTTACCATTTTTGAACCTCGCGAGCTGCCAACGCCGCCCGCAACTGACAATATATCGCCTTTCAATGCATGCTTGAACGCCTCCCGGATGATGCAACCATCAAATGCTCTTCTGCTAGTGCCGGTTTATAACAATCAAAATCTATCCTCACCATGCCTCAGGACGGATGCCCAGGTTGTTCAGGAAAAATTCCTAAACGCTTTCCCGGTATTTTAGTGGCTTGGGACTGCCCGTTATTCAGAAAGTTGTGCTGCCGGAAATGGCGAGCATGAGAGGGTAGCCAATAAAACCCATGATGGGGCGATGATGAGCCAGATAACCATCACCTGCTGGGTGCACCGCCTAAAGGTGGCACTCGCCTACAGTTTCGTAACGCTTGTCCTTTTTGGCGATGTACGGGCCGCAACTGATCCACTCGAGTCTGCTGTCGATACCAAGATAAAAGGCCAGAAAGAAGCGGTTCAATCCCAGACGCGAGTTGACAAGCTAGCCGACGAGACGGCTGTGCTAATCGGCGAATATCGCGCCGTGACCCGGCAGACCGACAGTCTCAGTGGCTACAACGATCAGATTGAGCGGCTAGTTGAGAATCAGGAGGAAGAATTTGCTGCGATCGCCCGTCAACTTGCCAATATCGAGGTTGCACGGAGAAAGATCGTGCCGCTCATGCTGCGCATGTTAGAAGTCCTTGAGAACTTCGTCATGCTGGATGTCCCGTTTCTTCCTGAAGAACGCCGCCTGCGAATCGAGGCACTAAAAGAGATGATGGATAAACCCGACGTATCACTCCCCGACAAATACCGCCGCCTCATGGAGGCCTATCAAATCGAGATGGACTATGGCCGCACCATCGAGGCCTACAGCGGCACCCTGGAACAGGAGGGACAACCACGGACGGTCGATTTCCTTCGCATCGGGCGCATTGCGCTCCTTTATCTGAGCCTGGACGGTGAGGAAACCGGCTACTGGGACGCCAAGGCAAAAACGTGGACGGTGCTCCCAAAAAACTACAATCGCTCAATCGCCCAAGGAATTCAAATAGCCCGTAAGCAGGCCCCGCCTGATTTCATCACGCTCCCAATCTCGGCACCGGTCACCGCACAATGATAAAGAGTTTGTTCATCGTGCTTATGCTTGTCGGGGCAACGGCGTCCGCGGAAACACCCACTACGTTGAACGAGCTCCTCGAACAGGCGCGCAAGCAACGTACCCTACAGAAAGAAGAAAGTGCGGCCCGGGAGCAGCGCTTTATTGAAGCGAAGGAGCAGCAGCACGCCTTGCTCGAGGAGGCCAAAGCGATGCTCGTCGGTGAAGAGGCGCGCAGTGAACAACTCAGAAGAGCCTATGAGGATAACGAGAGAACGATAGAAGAGCAGGAAGCATTACTTAGAGAACGTATGGGCTCGCTGGGCGAACAACGTGGCATCGTAAGACAGGTCGCCGGCGAGATGAAGGCCATACTCGAGTCCTCCCTTGTCTCCGCGCAGATACCGGATCGTCCACTCTATGCCGACGCACTCGCCGAAGGTGAAGAATTGCCGTCGATCGAAGAGCTTGAGCGCCTTTGGCTACTCGCCCTGGAAGAGATGGTTGAATCCGGCAAGGTGATCCGTTTCCCGGCAACGGTGATCACCGGCGACGGGCAAGAAAGCGAACGGCAGGTCACACGCATTGGCGTGTTCAATGCCACGACAGATGGCCGATTCCTGCGCTACCTCCCGGAGGCGGGCAAACTGGTAGAGCCACAGCGCCAGCCCGCACGCCGTTACCAACGCATGGCGCTCGATCTGGAGCAGGCAAACGCCGGGATTGTAGCGACGCCCGTCGATCCGACCCGGGGCGCCCTACTTTCCTTGCTGATCCAGACGCCTGATCTTGAGACTCGCATAAAGCAAGGTGGAATCGTCGGCTACATCATCATCGCGATCGGTGGGGTTGCGCTATTGATTGCACTTCAGCGCTTCATTGTATTAACCACAATCGGCCAAACTGTACAACGACAGATGCAGCAAGAAACGCCTAATGCCAATAATCCCCTCGGCCGGATCATGGCAATTTTTACGGAGAACCCCCGCTACGATACTGAAACCCTGGGTCTCAAACTTGACGAAGCCATTCTTCGAGAATTACCCCAGATTCAGCGTGGCCTAGGGACGCTCGCCATCCTCGCCGCCATCGCGCCATTACTCGGATTACTTGGGACCGTCACCGGCATTATCGAAACCTTTCAAGCCATCACTCTTTTTGGAACGGGCGATCCGAGATTGATGTCCGGGGGGATCTCCCAAGCACTTGTTACCACCGTATTGGGCCTTGGGGTGGCGATACCAGTTCTACTCGTTCACAGCTTTTTGTCGTCCACGAGCAACCAGCTGATCCAAGTGTTAGATAAACAAAGCGCTGCGATGGTAGCGCGGCTTGCGGAGCAGCACCATGCACAGACTGTTTGAGTTCGTTGACCTGTTATTAAGATTCCTCGAGCGGGGTGGACCTGTGCTCGCAGCAATCCTGGTGCTGTCTATCGTGCTATGGATATTAATTCTTGAGCGTTATCAAAACCTCTACGTAACTTTTCCCCGGAAGCGACAAGCAATCATCAACCAGTGGCAACGGCGCCAGGACCGCTCATCCTGGCATGCTCGTCGTATTCGCGAAGGGATGGTCGCCGAGATCGGCGTCTCGTTGAGGCGTTTCCTGTTACCGATCGCTGCATTGACGATTGTCTTGCCGCTGCTTGGCCTTCTTGGAACAGTGACCGGTATGATCACGACCTTTGAAGTGATGATGGTATATGGCACGGAAAATGCCCGTGGCATGGCCGCCGGTATTTCACAGGCGCTGCTGACAACAGCTGCCGGCCTTGTGACCTCCCTCGCGGGTTTGTATTTCAGTTCCAACTTGGAGAACCACGCAAAGGTTGAGATTCAGAAGGCCTCTGATTTACTCGTCTACCACTGATCGCCATGCGCCGGACACATACTGAAGAACAATCCACGTCGATCGGGGTCAACCTGACCCCACTCATCGATATGGTTTTCATCCTACTAATCTTCTTTCTGGTTACCTCATCGTTCGTCAAGGAGTCAGGAATCGACGTCAACCGCCCAACAGCACAGACGGCGACGCGCATGGAACGGGGAAATATCATCATTGCCATCAACAAAGACGGTGAAATCTGGATGGATAAGCAGCAGGTAGATGTTCGCTCCGTTCGATCACACATTGAACGACTGCACGCGCAAAATCCTGAAGGGACCGTGATCATTCTCGCCGATCAGGATTCGCGTACAGGACTGCTGGTAAAGGTGATCGACCAAGCACGGCTTGCTGGAGTAGGAAATGTCGCAATCGCCGCCTCGCAAGATGAAGAAGGACCGCGATGAGTCGCAGTAGGCGTCTGTGCCCTATATCAGATTGGGTTGTGCCAATGCTTTGGGCGTACATGTAACACGGTGACGACACCGAATAACCATAGTGCGGATTCCGATCATCATCATCCTGGCTATCGCTATAAACCTTCTGCTCTTCTATCTGATCCAGCAGATGGTAACCAGCGACCAGCCCAAGCTTGCGGACATTGAGGATATACAATTCATCGATTTCGTGCGGCTCAAGCGTGATAGCGAACCGCCAGACGCAAAACAACGAAAAACCCTGCCCGAGAAGCCGCCGCCACCCGAGGAGCCGCCACCTCCTCCCACCGCTGCAAAACTTGAACCGCAAAAATCCAAGCCAGAGAAGCTCCTCATGCCAACGCCCGAGGTGGACCTGCCGCTACGAATCACAGGAGGTCCCTACCTCGGTGAGGTTTACTCCGGTGCAAAAGAGAGGCCATCCGGCCCCATAGGCATCGACGAGAATGTCAGGCCAACGCTAAAGATCCCGCCGATCTATCCACCGCGCGCATTGCGGCGCGGGATTGAAGGCGTGGTCACAGTCGAATTCACCATAGCGGAGGATGGAACGGTCAAGGATCCCGTTGTCGTGAATGCAGAACCGGAGAAAGTCTTCGACCGCGCTGTATTACAGGCCATACGCAAGTGGAAGTTCAACATTAAAAAGATTGACGGTGAACCTGTTGAGCGGCGCGCCCGTCAAGATGTCCGATTCAAACTTCAGCAATAAATTGTGAGCCGATGAAAAGCGTATATATCGCGCATCTCCAATTCTGTTTTTTCGGACTTCTGATACTCTCAGCCAAGGGCTTTGCCGAAGAAGCGCCTCAAGACAGTCGCTATCTTCTCTCAGAACAAACGTATCAGGTCCTAGCCGATGTTCACACAATGATAGAGAAGGAAGATTATCAGGAAGCGCTCGCAACACTGCATCAACTCAGACCTAAATTAAAAGGTAATAGTTATGAGCTTGCTGTCATTGATCAGAATCTCGGATACGTGTACCACGTCACAGGTGATTATCCAAAAGCAATCGCTGCCTTCGAGAGCGCAATACGCACCAATGCGCTACCATCCGGGGTTACCCATAGCCTCACGTACAACCTCGCACAGTTACTAATCTATACGAAAACGTATCAAGACGGGCTTCAATATTTGAACACATGGTTAAAAAATGAAACGGCCCCGCCTCCGGACGCTCATATCTTAGCCGCGTCGGCATACTACCAACTCGACCAATATGACGAAGCCATCCCGCATGCTGAGACCGCCGTGCAACAGGCTGAGCAACCAAACGAATCATGGTACCAACTGCTGCTCGCCTGCTATTACCAACGGTCACAATATAAGAACGCCGCTACGTTGCTAGAGGAGATGATCATCCAGTTCCGAAAGGAACGATCCTACTGGTTGCAACTTACTGGGATGTATCAGCGGCTGAAACGCGATGAACGAGCGCTTGCAGTTTTGGAGCTTGCGTATTCACAAGACATGTTAGACGAAGAGGACTTGTTACGCCTCGCTCAGCTGTACCTGTACATGCAATTGCCCTATAAGGCCGGACAGTTGTTGGCAACAGAAATTGAACAAGGACGAATTACGAAGAGTAAACAGAACTGGGAGTTACTTGCCAACAGCTGGTTGCTGGCGCAGGAAATGAAGCAAGCAGCGAATGCGCTTCAACAAGCCGCGCAACTCGCCGACGACAGTGCTTTGTTTTATCGGCTAGGACGGATATACCTAGATCTCGAACAATGGGACGAGGCCATCGCGGCCCTTCAAGCGAGCATAAACTCAGGTGAACTTGACGATCTGGCTGATGCCTATCTTTTCCTTGGCATCGCCGCCTACAGAAAGGGAGATCACAAACTCGCAATGAAAGCGTTTAAAAAGGCGGTCACCTATAATAAGACGCAAACGCAAGCAGACCAGTGGCTGCAACAACTTGTGACAGAAGCGGAACTCGCCCCGACCGACAGCACCCTATAGACCAGGCCTAAAGGTACGGTCGCGCAAAGGGATCATCTTGCATATCGGGCAACAGCTTGCCTAAGTCACGATGTATGGTTCGTAATAACCATTCGATCCGATCATTGCCCATGAAGCTTTGCCCACGGTAAACAAAAAATGGCACGCCGAAGAGACCGTCCTCGCGACTTTGTTCCATCCCTTTTAGGACGCGTTTGTGGATTGCACGCTCGCCCGCCGCCCGTACGGTAGCGGCGGGATTAAGCCCGCAGGACGATGCAATATTGCCTATCGCATCGTCCGTTCCAATGTCACGGCCCTCGGAAAATCGCGCCGCGTGAGTCGCCAAACCAAACTCTCGGCCGAGCCCTTGATCCTGCGCGTACACAAATGCCGCATGCGGGCGAACCCAGTCGGTATCAAACGGCCTTGGCCAGCGTAATGGCAATCCGTATGCTTCGGCAAATCTTGCTACGTCAGCAGTAATATATTCACCCTTGGCGGGATTTGCTCGTGGATCCGCGTCGAATTCCTTTGGTGGAAAGCACGGAATAAACTCAAATTCCAGCGGCAAACGCGGGATCACACGATTCATCCGATAGAATGAGAGCCACGAGTAGGGGCTCCGAAAACTAAAATAGAATCGGACCGTATCCATATTGACTCCTCGGTTACTACTACGACAACGCGTGCAGCTTATCTCTTAGCCTTGAAAATCACCTGGCACCGCGCGGTTCACCATCGCAGAGCCGGTTTGTGATCATTATTCATCCCGCGCTCGGCGTGAATCATTGATGGCTCAAGCCAAATACAAAAGGTTATTATTCATTCTTTAAATATCTTCTCACATACCGGCACCCACCGGCCCCCTCCTCATGATATGGCACATTCCTATTAGAGTATATTCGGTATTGCGACCGGCAAGTCTTTGAACGAGATACGGTTAGACACGACTTGACTGACGGGCGCCGGCCCTCGCCCTACCAACCACGCCTGCCAAGGGTGAGCCAATGCCAGTAACCATCGGACCGGGCGAGCACACGCGGCACATCTTCAGGCAGCATGAATCCTTCGGCGACCAGTGCTCGAGCCGCACCTTTGACACGGGCCAGATAATCGATGCGGCCCACATAAAGTGATTCAATGCTCGGGCGCGGGTCCTGGGTTTGTTGCCGCTTTGCTTCTGTCCAAGGAAAAGGGATCGTCATGCCGACGTAGTTCATCAATCCCCAGCTATCCTCAGGAAGTCCTTCCCTAAGGCTCCAGGGCGTATACGTGGCTAACGGGACTTCAAGCTCGACATTGCGGACGCCGCTTCGCTCGTTTCCGTATGCGTCGACTTGAGGAACAAGGGATGGAAATGCCGAAAGCACCCGCGGCGGTTGCAGGGTGATGATGCCCCGATGCCATTCGGGGCCATAGTCTACCCGGTAGGCCTCGTGCACGACCTCAGGCGTCTCAACGCCGGGGATCGCCGGAAAGTCCAACGCACTCACAGGAACGAGGGTACCACCCGCGATCCGCGGATATCGACTCTCAGGCGGGGCCCTGTCGTGTGTGACCCAATCAATCAATCGAATCATCAGCGCCCGAAGATTGACCTGAAAATCGAGTGGATTACCACGATAGATCACAGCGCCGTATTTCGCCAAGTGCTCGCGTGGCGGAAATTCACCAACGAAATGTTGTGCGCTGGCCAAATGATAGATGCGCTCCGAAGGGCCCGGCTCGACATCCTTGTCACCGTCGACGCTCGTGTGTATCAGCGAGGCCGCCCGTCCCCAGTACTCATAGCCGGTATTGGTGTAGATGACCTTGGGTACATGATTCGCGTGGTGTTGGTGCAGATAAAGACCGTCCAGATACCCGGTCTCCGGATCCCGTTGGAGGGAACTCGTGAACGGAAACAGGTCGGTCGGGTAGAAAAACGTGGCGTATTGATGGGCATCGCGTGAAGGCTGCGCAAAACGGTGATTAAAGCTGCCTCGCCCTGCCCCAGCGCCATGGATAAACATGCCATCGAACACCTTGCGTCCGTCCTCGTCTGTATTGAAGCCTTGATACAGAAAGTGTCTCAAGAACCGCCCTGATTGGGAGACACCAAAGGCGATGCCGTAATCAACACGGAACGGGCTTTGAGGGTTATATTTTGCATAGGACAGCGTGTCGCGCACCGCGGCAAGACCTAAGCCCACCAGCGCGGCACCCTTGGCCATATACACCAGTTCATAAATCTTTCCTGGCCCGAACCCGCCTCTGAGCACGATCTGCGTTCTTGCCTCTGTGAACCACCAGTCACTGCGCGGCACAACGCGACGGGGCGCAAGCCTGCCGTCTCTCACCGTGAGGACGTTGTCGGGATGGTTCAGATCGGCAACCGCGTACGCCAGATGCCCATGATGTCCGAGGCTCAACCGGTCGACCAGCTGATCCACAGTCCAATCGGCCCGCACCAGGCCCTGGATCGGTCGACCGTTGTCGGTCGCGACGGGCACTGTCAAACGCAAACGGTGCGGCGCACCCGTTACGTCGAACTGCCAGCCAACCCAGATCACGGTCAGGCCACGACGCATCAACAAGCCATCGCCAAAATCCTCGCGAACCACGGGGTTATCAGTAAACCGCCCGGCATTGAAATACGCTAAGGCCGCTTTCCCACCACGGTTACTGACCTCCAAGAGAGCGACGCAAGATAATCGGCACGGTGCCTTCGGACGCAGCACCATGAAATTAGCACTCGCCCTTATCTTTCCGGCCGCATCGCGGGGCGCCTTGATAAGGTCAACAATACGTGCGTTTATGGGATTCTTGGGATCAATCTCGAATCGGATCTTGCCGGTGAGCTTTTCGTAAGGTCCCACCTCACCAAACGGCTGCCCATCCAGCACATCGCACCTGTCGCTCACTTCGATACCGACGACCTCGGCCTGAGCCGGTAGGCCGAGCCCGACGAAGCCACAGACACACGCGCTGAAAAGGACGACATGTCGACAGGTTTCTGGCCACGTCCGAGTACGGTTCCAATCCATCACTGTATCCCGACAGAAAGGTAGAATTTTGCCGATATCCCTGCTGCGTTGCATTCCCTGTCTGCTTTAGGCAGCCTTACACGTACGCTTGACGATACCGGCCCACACATGTGCTGTTTAAAGAACCTCGTCGCTGTCATCGTAATGCTCTCATTCTGTTTGGCGATTGGCGATGCCTTGGCGAGCGAGGATCCATGCGCCCAGATCAATCCACCGCCTCCCCTGTCGGAGAGCGAAATGGCCAAGCATCCATCGATACCTTACGGCCATGGATTGCTTTGGAAGGTTGAACGTAATAGCACACCGCCAAGCCACCTATTTGGCACGATGCACTCCCAGGACCGGCTCGTTACCCGACTACCGCCGCCGGTACGGTTGCCATTGGCACAGAGTGATACGCTCGTCATGGAAGTCGAGCTCGATGAACTGGCAAACCAGGTGTTTACTGAGAGCATGTTTTTTGCAGATGGTAACACTCTACGCACGCTGCTAGACGATGGCATGTATGAACGACTAAGCATGGAAATTGCAGGTTATGGCGTTTCGCCAGACGATGTTGAACGACTTAAACCGTGGGCCGCATTCACCGTATTGGGTCGCCCCCGTCCCGTAAACGCACCGACGCAGGATGTGGTCTTACTGCAAACAGCACTGGCACAACACAAGCCAGTTTATGGGTTGGAGACTATGCAGGAGCTGGTTGCGGCGATGGAAGGGCTGGCCATAGAGGACCAGGTCACGATCTTGATTGACACAGTATGCAACCACGACGTCATTCTCAAACAGACCTGGGAACTGCTACAACTCTACCTGGCACGAGACCTTGCTGGGATGGTCGCGTTCAATGAGCGTCCGCACGATGATGAAGCGCTGTTCCAACGTTTTATGCAACGGATTGTCTATGACCGAAACATTCGCCTGGCGGCACGAATGCAAAAACACCTGATCCAGGGTGACGCGTTTATCGCAGTTGGAGCGCTACATCTCCCCGGCGAGCGAGGTATATTGCGGTTGCTCGAAGAGCAGGGTTATCGCATCACGCCAGTCTTTTAGCGGAATCCTCTTCTCTATGATGATTTAACACCGCTGTCGAAGGCCTTGACCTGCTCTGCTGACGCCTCTTTTTGATATTTTCCCTTCCATTGTGCATAGGGCATCCCATAAATGGTCTCACGCGCCTCTTCATAATTCATTTCCATACCACGGTCTTCAGCGGCAGCCAGGTACCATTTTGAAAGGCAGTTTCTGCAGAAACCTGCAAGATTCATGAGATCGATATTTTGTACCTCTGTATGTTCACGTAAATGCTGCACGAGTCGCCGAAACGCAGCCGCTTCAAGCTCAAGTCGGGTCAGATCATCCATTGTTTCATCCCATGTGTTTTGTGTTACGAGTTTTGAATGGCAGTAGGTGTCAGCTATTATAGCCTTTCCGGCGTCCTGCTATATGTGCATACAGAGCTATGAGCGATTAATTCTCTAAAAATGAGACGCCTCAAGTGACAGAAAAATCCCGCCTCCATGAAATTCTCATTGTCGGGGGCGGTGCCGGTGGTCTTGAACTCGCCAGTAAGCTTGGACAGACACTCGCCAAACGTGGGCGGGCCCATATCACACTCGCCGATTCTAACCTGACGCACCTCTGGAAACCGCTCCTGCACGAGGTGGCAGCAGGGACGCTCAACTCCCATGAGGACGAATTAGACTATTTGCCATTGGCCCAGTGGCGGCATTTGCGCTTTCGCTTGGGCACCATGGACGGACTCGATCGAGAAAATAAAACCATTGCACTGGCGCCAACGCTGGACGAAAACGGAGACGAGGTGATCCCGCGCCGGACCTGTACCTATGACACCCTCATCATCGCCGTTGGTAGCGTGACAAATGACTTCGCCGTCCCGGGTGTGCAAGAACACTGCAGCTTCTTAGACACCCGTGAACAGGCAGACCGGTTCCACCGACAACTCTTGACGTCCTATTTGAAGGCGTATACCCAGCACGAGCCACTACGTGAAGGGCAACTGCACATTGCCATTGCCGGTGCGGGTGCCACAGGCGTAGAGCTCGCCGCAGAGCTGCATAACGCAACTCAACAGCTGATCGCCTATGGGCTGGACGACCGGATCACCCCGGAGAAGGATATGAAGATCACGCTTATCGAAGCGGCGGACCGTATACTGCCCGCCCTGCCGGAGAGGGTGTCAACACCAGCACGGCGTGCCCTGGATACGCTCGGGATCCAGGTCTGTTCCGGCGAGCGCATCAACAGAGCGACCCAAAAGGGCTTTGAGACGGAAGCAGGCCTGTTTATTCCAGCCGAGATCAAGGTTTGGGCGGCTGGCGTAAAAGCACCCGATTTCTTGAGTGGCCTTGATAGGCTAGAGTGCACTGCCGTCAACCAACTCGTGGTCAAACCAACACTGCAGACCACCCGTGATGAGCACATCTTCGCCTTTGGGGATTGCGCAGCGTGCCCGCAACCAGACACCGACGAATGGGTCCCACCGCGCGCGCAGGCGGCCCGCCAGCAGGCCGCGTTTCTGGCAAAGTCCATTGACCGGCGGCTCAGAGGAAAGCCATTGCCTGTCTATATCTATCGCGATTACGGGTCCCTAGTAAGCTTAAGCCGTCACAGCACCGTGGGAACTTTGATGGGCAACCTGCTGGGTAAGTGGTCCCCATACTTGACCATCGAGGGGGTGCTTGCTCGCATTGCTTACTTATCTCTTTATAAGATGCACCAATTGGCCGTAGAGGGATTTGTACGCGTCACCTTGCTCACACTTGCCAACCTGCTCACCCGAAGGGCAAAACCACGCCTGAAACTGCATTGATTGTACGTCTTGTTAAATTAGCCCGTGCAACGCGGAAACGGGCTAACCGAAGCAGCTCAACCACCGAAAAACTTTTTCAAATTGTCGAAGCCTGTCTGATAGATCCCCTGGATCGTCTCCATAGCGTCCGCTTCGGTCGCCCCGCTTGGCTTAAACTCACTTGACCATTCCACAACCGAGACGTTGCCATCACCTTCATCGCGCACACGAATAGTGGAAACATAGTCGGAAACGGGTAAGGGACTATCGATGATCGCATAGCTGTATACCCGTTCATTATTATCGATATGCTCAAGACGCTCGATGATGGTACCGCCACCGGCAAGCGTAAGCCGCCGTATAGTACCTTTTCCTTCCTCTTCAAGTTCACTTTTTTCAACAGCGGGATGCCAATCCGCCAATGTGTTAAACCCACCGATGAGTTCCCAAACCTTATCAGCAGGTACATTGAGTTTCGTTGTTACGTTTACTTTGCTCATGTTAGCGGTCCTCTCTGTTTCTTTTATGACGTAAAATTATCTGAAAATGAATACCGAGCACCTCCACGCGATCATACGCTGATCACAGTACCTTGTTCATAATCCGTGCTTCTTCATCCTGTAACGCAACGCCATACGAGTCAACCCCAGCTCCCTTGCTGCTTGCGATACATTACGATCAGTCCTCTGCAACGCCTTCTCGATCAACAGACGTTCGGCATCATCAATGGTAAGTGTCTCTAAATCCGCTGATGTGCGTTCGCTTAAAGGCGAGGATTGAGGACTCAACATAAGAGAATCCGCCGATAGCTTTCCTCCACCGCTCAGTAGAACTGCCCGCTCCATGACATGCTTCAGCTCCCGCACATTGCCCGGCCATGAATAGCACATGAGCGCCTGCTCCGCGTCTTGTGTCAACATTGGCTCGTCCAACCCATAACGTACCGTCGTTTGACCGGCGAAATGCCGAGCAAGGATGAGAATATCATCTCCCCGTTCACGTAGCGGTGACATATACAAGCTAAGAACATTAAGCCGGTAGAAAAGGTCAGAGCGAAACCGGCCTTCCTCCAGCAGCTTTTTCAGATCTCGGTTAGTTGAAGCAATAAACCAAGCCGCCACAGGGCGTTCTTGGGGACTCCCAACACGGCGCAGTGTTCTGCGCTCAAGCACTGCCAATAGTTTCGATTGCAAATCGAGCGGTAGCTCGCCAATCTCGTCTAGCAAAAGCACACCGTCTTCAGCTGCTTCAATCAATCCCGTGCGTGCGGCATGGGCGCTGGTGAACGCACCCTTCTCGTGGCCGAAGAGTTCGGCTTCAATGAGTTCCTTGGGTAGCGATGCACAATCTACGTGCACAAAGGATTTATCTCGCCGGGCGCTGGAGGCGTGCAACAAGCGCGCAACCACATCTTTTCCTGTGCCAGTCTCACCAAGGATCAGAACCGTTGGCGGGACTACCCCAGCCGCGCTAGTAAGCCTGCCGATATGTTTGACTTGCTCGTACACCCGCTTGATGTCCGGACCTTCCCCGAGTAACGCGACATCCTCCGCCGCATGGCTCTCACGCTTTTGTGAATAGGCCAAGCGCCGTGCGAGCTCTTCCTTAGCAAAAACCTTCTGCACATTGACCAGCAGCTCATCCAAATCGATAGGCTTCTTCACATAATCCGAAGCATTTAACTTCATGGCGGCAACGGCATCCTCCACTTCGCCGTAGGCGGAAAGCACGAGCACCGCAACTTCCGATTGGTACCTCTCCCGCAAATCGGTGAGAAAATCCAGACCCGACCCATCCGGAAGTCGCATATCCAAGAGGATAAGGTCCGGTGTGATCTCCTGAAACTTGCTACGAGCCGCATCCAATGTCGCAGCGACAGCGCATTGATATCCCGCCCTCTCGAGCTGCTTACATACCGCCTTTGCAAACACAGCCTCGTCCTCAACGACCAAAACCCGCTTCTTTAAGACCGGCACCTCAACGGTGTGGGCGAGAATATCGGGTTGTTCGGTCATTCTCGCGTCTCCTGCGTAGGCGCAAGTGGCGCAGCAATCACCACCTCAGTCCCGCCGCTATTGTGCGAATGAAAATCCAACGTCCACCCATGGGCCTGACAAATCTTAAATGCTATTGGGATCCCAAGTCCGGTACCGAAGCGTTTTGTTGTCGGCCCCGGTGCCAGGTTGCTCGGCTTGGGATCGAAGCGCATACCGGGCCCAGCATCCTGAATACAGACCCTCAGCTTTTCTTGTGTGTTCTCCATGCGAACAGTCACCTCGGTCCCTTGTGGTGACGCGTCGACCGCATTTGCCAGAAGTTCATGGAGCGCTTGTTCCATCAGATCCGCATCGACCAAGACCTCCTTATCGTGGTCCCAACCGCGCCTTCTCACACGTATGGCCTTCTCTTCCAACTTGGGTTTCAAAAGCGTCAAAGCAGCATTCAGCAGCGGGCCGACATGTGCTCTTACCGGCTGGGGCTTCAATGGATGCAAATACGACACCAGGGCATTTACCCAGCGGCCCAGCCGGTCCGTTGTCACTAGGATCGCATGCTTAGCCTCCCGCAGCTCGCCGGGATCATCGGCGTCATCGAGCACCTGCGCGGCTGCACGTATGCTCGCAAGAGGATTGCGAATATTATGGGCCACCACGGGGACCAACGCGCCGAGCGCAGCCTGTTTTTCACTCTCAACCAAGGCATCGCGGCTCGAGGCAAGATCTGTAGCCATCGTATTAATCGCCTGGGCAAGATTGCTCACCTCCTCCACGCCATCCTGCGGGATTTTGTGGTCCAGCTGCCCGCCACTGATGATACGGGCGCCACTCATGACTTGAGCCATAGGGCGAACGAAGCCCTTCTGCACGATACGGCGGGAGAACAACAATAGCCCGATCGCCAGGACGACGGGAATGGGCATGATAATGGGAGCAAACCATGTCCAGCGCTCCATTGTCCGGTCGAGCTCTTCGTGTTGCGCCGACAGCATTGCTCCGAAGTCCTTGTAAGCATCCTCAAAGATTCCCACGACACGTTTTTCGTAGCGCGCATTAAGAATCTTGATTCGTACTTCTCGGACAGCGTAGGGATCCGAAAAGATGTTATTCATATCTTTTTGAATGACACGATAGGCCTGCTGCATCGACTGAATGGCAAGATCTTCCGGGCGGGATACCGCATGTTTGCGGAGCTCATTAAATTGTCCCTCTATCCGCTGCGAGTAATCGGTATACAGGGTCACCGCCCTCGGATCCTCCATTAATCTTGCGCGAGTGACTTCCTTGATCTGCCTAAACAAGTCGCTGCGGATCTGCTGGGCAGCACCAATCAAATTGTTAATACGAACCGACTCCGCCGATGTCTGATGCCAGAAATAGGCCGAAAGCCCGCCCAGGACACCCGTGACTGCTACCAGTAACAGAAAAGCAAGCTCGTGGGTAAGCAAAAGGCTCTTTAGAGAACTGGGACTGCGGATGCGCATCGAGACCATTATAACGTATGCGGCAGTAGAGACTTACGGCCCCCAGCACCAGCTGACGGCGACTTCCGTCAGACAATGGCAGGCCACGGCTGGCGTTTCAACCCACCCTCGTCCGACCGGTATATGGTGTACGAGATGGCTATTTTAAACCAATCGCGTGGTTGCTGTGGA
>JAPUIX010000082.1 GCA_027296625.1 Gammaproteobacteria bacterium
GAACGGACTTATCAGCGCACTCACAGGCCAAACTCAACGCGGTCGCTCGACAGCTAAACGAACGGCCGAGAAAAACGTTAAACTTCGAAACACCAGCCGAGCGATTTAGCCAATGTGTTGCGTCGATCGGTTGAGGTCGCAGCCGAAAGCAGCCGTTCGTGAATGTTCGGAAACGACCCCAAGCAGCCACTCGCAAATTCGTAGGCGCGTGGTTTTGCATCAAAATTCCTATGGCCGCTTTCGCCTAGAAGCGATCGGTCGCATGATACGATGGCGAAAGGCAGAAAACGACCCAAAGCAGACATTCAATGCGACGCCTAAACTACCCTCTCGGCGGTTTGACTTTACTTAAACCGTACAGCATACGCCGCATACCTAGTTCCCCCCAGGCTCTCCTTTGGAATAAATCGTAATGCCGCAGAATTTACGCAGTATCGCAGCCCGGTTGGCGTGGGACCGTCTTTGAATACGTGCCCGAGGTGCGAGTCGCCAAATTTACTCCTGATCTCGGTCCGCGGAAAGATGAATTTGTAATCAGTTCGTGTCTTCACATACGCTTCATCAATTGGCTTGGTGAAGCTAGGCCAACCGGTACCGGATTTATACTTGTCGATCGATGAAAACAGCGGCTCTCCCGAAGCAACATCCACATAGATCCCGTCGCGCTCGTTGTCCCAGTACTCGTTTCGGAACGGGCGCTCGGTACCCTCTTGCTGAGTCACCTCGTACTGTAGAGGTGTGAGCCTCTTTTTCAACGCTTCATCTGACGGCTTCGAGTACTGAGATATGTTTTCCTGCTTTTGATATTTGCTTAGATCAATGTGCAGTTCGTTGCTCCACGTCTTTTCCAGATATTGATCCCGCCCTGATCCGAGGCGATATAACTTGTAACGAATTGGATTTTTTTTGTGATAGTTCTGATGATACTCCTCGGCATTATAGAAGCGCTCGAACGGTACGATCGCGAGTGTGACCGGCTGGCTGTAGCGACCCGATTTATCGAGTTTCTCCAGTGAATGCTCGGCCGCCCGTTTCTGCGCTTCGTCGTGATAAAAGACGGCCGGGCGGTATTGGCGCCCGCGATCAACAAATTGTCCTTCAGCATCGGTCGGGTCGACCTGACGCCACAACGACTGCAACAACCCTTCGTACGAAATTTTCTCGGGATCGTAGTAGACCTGTACCGCTTCGGTATGCCCCGTCCCGCCGGCGGAGACCTGTTTGTAGGTTGGATTTGGTACATGTCCTCCGCTGTATCCGGAAATCACCTCCACCACACCCGGAAGTTTTTCAAAGTCCGATTCCACGCACCAGAAACAACCACCGGCAAATGTGGCCACTGCGTACTTAGGCTCAATGGTTGTTACCCCCTTCTCCATCACGCCACCCGCAACTACCTGCCACAGACCCAAAGCACCTACTACCACAAGAATAGAAATAGCTACTGTTTTCATAATCTTTTCCTCACGAAAATTGATTCAAAACCGCGCGGCGAGATAGGGAAGCCTATCTCATCGCACGCGAGATCCACCCACCGGTGGCCTGCAGAGGCACTTGGTCTCCCACTCGGCTCACCCACACGGCCAGAGCTAACCGTTTAGCGTTCACCTTTTCAACAGATGGAAGCGGTAACTGCCAGTGGGCGTCCGGCGACTGCATGGTGACGTGCCTCAGCACCACGAACTCCTGTTTCAACGTTCGCCCCCGATTCTCTCCGGCGATGATTTTCGATTGCAGACCTGTACCGAGCAGGGCGAGGTTGAGCACCAGCGGGTGTTGACTACTGTCAGTTCTCTGATACTGTGCCGTTACCCGCCCGCCTTTTAGTTCGACGGTCAAATTGCCGGCAGGTGCATCCGCTACATCGGGGTTCCGCCTGTCAAACCAACCCCGCCACTCGTGACCATTGACCACAAAACCTGGCGTGTAGACCGTGCTGATATCGCCCTTTGCCTGGTAGCGGTACTGTCGAGCCGAGTATTCTTGCTGGGCGAACCTGTCCTTCCAACCCAGGTAATCCCAGTAGTCCACGTGGAATGCCAGCGGCACGATCTCCTTCCATAGGCGCGGGTCCTGCTTCAGCCGAGCCAACCATGCCTCTGCCGGTGGGCAACTGCTGCAGCCCTCGGAAGTAAAAAGCTCGTACAGTGCGACGCGGCGGTCGCCGCTATTGAAGCTGAAGCTTTCAGCCATGGCGTTAGAAGATGCCAGCCAAGCAACACCAGCCACCAAGGCAATACCGATATTCTGCGTGACGCTGCGCTGATATGACGTACAAATTGATTTAAAGTATTGAACCATCGCCATTACCCCGCTATTCATCTGCACGAACTTCGTGCCTGGAATATCAAGTATCGGGCAGTGGAATTACAGCGACGTCACAAAATATTCACAATTTGATAACAGAAGCGGGATTTGTCTAAGTTCGTGGGTATCAGGTAGGGGCCAAAGGCAACTCAAAGGTGAATGTCGCACCGTTCCGCGGGGCGTTTGCAGCCCAAATTACACCGTGTTGCAATGTCATGATGCGCTTGGCTATCGCCAGACCGAGCCCGGAATGAGAACCATCCGCCGGTACCGCATCGGCACGAAAGAAAGGTTCGAACACCGCGAGCAGATCGGCTTCGGCGATGCCCGTCCCACTGTCCGTCACGGCAACCGAAAGCCTCCTCTCATCCACGCTGAGCTTGACTACAATGCAGCCACCATCGGGGGTATGGGCAAATGCGTTATCCAGCAGATTATCCAGAACTCGCTCGGTCATACCGATATCCCCTTGTGCAAAGGGCAAATCGGGCGCAGTGACCAACTCCAGGGCAATCTCTCTTTGTTCCGCCCTCAACCGATATTTCCGTACCACATCCTGTACAAACTCGGCAGGGGCGAAAGGCTCCAACACCGCCGCTTTCTCCCGCGCATCTAGGCTGGCCAGCTCAAACAACTCCTCAACCATACGGCTGAGTCGCTGTCCCTGTTTGAGAGCCGTGCGGAGAAAATCTGCGCGTTGCTCCTCGGGCAGTTCTTGCCCCTTGATCTGAAGGGTCTCGAGATAACCCTGTATCGAGGCGAGGGGCGTACGCAGATCATGAGACACCTGGGCAACTAGTTGACGGCGCAGCGTATCTTGTTCCCGCAGTTGTTCGATTTGCTCGCGGATTCGGTGAGCCATGCGGTCAAAGGTGATGCCGAGTCGATCCACCTCGTCCGCCGAGCGGCCGCCGTCAACGCCGTAGGTACGCTCTGAATCAAACCGGCTTTGCTCAAACTCCTCCATCACCGCCGATAGACGCTGCAACCGTCGAGTCAATAGGCGAAAGACCACAAGCCCTATTACCAGACCGACGCCGAGGCTCGTTGCAACTGCCCACCCACTCATGCGTAGGAAGTAGCTCTCTCGTATCATCTGCTCCACCCGTTCAACCTGCTCGCCCCGCAACACTACGTAAAGATAACCCTCGGGCCGCTGTTGGTTGGGCACCGGCGTAACCGAAAATGCTTTTCTCCCATCGTGGCTGCGCGGGTCATCACCGAGCAGTGGGTAGGGCTCGTCCATCGCCAAAAACGATTCGATTGGTGCTAACGATACCCGTTTTCGCTTCACCTTTCCGGGGTCGGCAGAATAAGAGAGGATGCTGCCCTCAAGGTCAATCAAATAGATTTCGATGCTGGGGTTGATCACCATGTACTGCCGGAAGGTTTCCGATAAGGCTTGTTGGTCGATGCGTCCCTCGGCTACTAGATTGTGATCGGCCACCAAGTCACGGGCAAGGTGACGGTTGAACTGCTGGTTGACTTCTTGCAGGTAATTTCGCGTGATGGTGTTACTGATAAAGGCGTAGAGCAGACCGATCGCGATCAACAGTATAACCAGACCCAAAGACAATTTTGCGTACAGCGTACTCAGCATTGCTCAATCTGTAAATTTGTAGCCGACACCCCACACCGTTTGAATGTAGCGAGGTTTCGACGGATCTTTTTCAATCTTTGTCCGCAATCGGTTGATGTGGGTGTTAACGGTGTGCTCGTAGCCCTCGTGGCTGTAGCCCCATACGGCGTCGAGTAGCTGAACCCGACTGAACACGCGTCCCGGATGGCGCGCAAAGTGAACCAATAGGTCAAACTCGCGAGCAGTTAGCTCTGCTGGTACGTCATCGATCGTTACCTTGTGCCGCTGGACATCTATCCTCAAGCCGGCATGTTCGATTAACTGTTTCGCCACTTTTTCTTCTGTGGCTTTGCTGCTAAGGGCGTCCACTCGTCGAAACAACGCTTTAATCCGCGCCATTAACTCGGGGATACTGAACGGCTTTGTCAGATAGTCGTCCGCCCCCATCTCTAACCCCACCACACGATCTAACTCAGTGGACTTGGCGGTGAGGACCAGAATCGGAACATAGGCCCCACCCTTTCGCATCTCGCGACAGACCGAGAGCCCATCCATCCCCGGCAACATCAGATCCAATACCACCAGATCAAACTGCTTTTGTTTAAAGGCCTCTAGGCCTTCAATTCCGTTGCCTGCGATCTTCGCGTCGCAATCAAGATCCTGCAGGTTAATCTTAATCAATCGCGAGATATCGGGATCGTCTTCAATTATCAGGACGTTGCGTGTCATGGCCAAGCAATAATACGCCTTAGAAAGTCCCTTAGTACATAGCTAACCCAGTTGCCGGTGGAAACGGAAGATACCCCTCCCGCATACGCGCCTGGAGGGGTAATCGGATGAGTGGCTGTAACACGAAGTCCGCGACTAACGCTTCGTGTCTCCCATTGGCGTGGCTCCTTTCATTTGATCTTTGTCCATTTTCATATGTCCTGTCTCTGTCATTGACTCGCTTTTCTCCATACCCATCTTTTCTTCCGTCATACCGGCCTCTTTCTGCATACCCGTCTTGTCCTTCATCTGCATCTTTTCTTCCATACCCGTCTTTTCCTCTGTCATACCGGTCTCTTTCTCCGTAGCCATCTTCTCCTGCATGGCCATCTTTTCTCCCATTGGCCTGCTGGAACCCGACTTCGTGGGGTCGGCCATACCAACGGAAATACCTAGCACCATTGCGCCGAGTAGTACACCCACATTCGCTAGAACCGATGATTGTTTTGACATCTCTAATGTTCTCCTAAAATTTTCATTGACCCCGGTGTTCGACCCGGGAAACTGTTTTGACTGGAACCAGTTTCATCGACCGAAATATCTGAATCTTGAAACTGGCAGTCCTGACGCACTCGAGCGTTCACGCTCGAGTTGCAGATAGAGATTCAATACGACGCGGATCACGTGTTGATCACACAAATATTACAATTGTATAACAGGGAGAAACAGGCGGTAGCCATCATCCGGTGGGCGCTGCTCAGCTTTGTCGTTAACTGAACGGTTACCAATGTCCGCTTCTGGCCGAAAGCAGACATTCGGTGCAACGCCTAAAGAGAGTCAGATGAAGTGCAAGTCAGGTACGGTGGTGTATATCGATCGCTGCCACCTCACAAGAGTGAGCTCTCTCACTGCCCACGCGACACGGGCGGGCAGCATCGAAAGGAAAAAGGCACAGCGGGCAGTCTGCGTTGAATCGCCAAGAGGTCAGCGCTCCTTCAGGGCGCCACCCACGAGCCAGCCCAGCCACGCCACCCCTAAGGCGATCACGGAGAGTACGACGACGGTTGCCACGTCGGCGAGCTGCGCTAGAAACACGAGCGTGCCACTGGAGACCCCTGTGAGCGCCAGTCCGATGACTGGCAACACCGGGACGCCGCATCCCATGACGCTACACGCCTGCGTCGTGAACCCGAGACCGCTCGTGACCGCCCCCGCCGCTCCCCCGTATTGAGCGACTTGCGTTCCCCACCCATACTGCCTCACTTGATCTCGGCGGTAGAACCATAAGGCGAAATATGCCCCGAAAAGAAACGACGTCAATACGAACCGCACGACGGAGGGGACATCCAAGATAAATCCCCACTCCACTTCTCCTCCCGCATTGTTCGCGATAACCCAGCCGAGGGCCATGTCTGAGACAAACTCCACCTTTCGGCTGAAGGTATCGTCGCTGTAGACAAGCCACTCGGGTAATCTGGAGAGCCAGGGATTGAAGGTAATATGATTAAAGGGTCCACGGGCAAGCGAAAGCACAACGAGCGGCAGAAGCAGGCTGAGGATAAAGACACCGATCGCTACCGCTCAGAAAATTTTCCACCGGGCCCGAATCGCCGCCACGACCCCCCTGCACGTCCTCGCAACCGTTTGCACAAGCCACCGACTCATTGGTGCACCTCCAAGTGAACGACCCCGCAGCAAGCCCTAGAACGACTCGATTGTACGCCTGGTGAGAAAAAAGTGGGAAATCCATTTTAACAGAAAGATGCCCGCATCCTTGGGAACTTTAAACCAAGCACTTGCGCTATCCGTTGTGAGCATAACCCACCTAAATCCTACCTAATTTCACCCACCAATATCATTTGATGACACAATGCTGACACAATAGGGCCTAACCTCAGGTTAGTGGAATCATTGGAAGAATTTTCAAACACCCTGAGCTACATGCATTTTTGAAAACGTGCGAAAAAACTCGCTTGTCTGAACGTCCGCTCTTGGCCGAAAGCGGACGTTCGTGAATGTCCGCTTCCGACCATAGCGGACATTCGTGTTCGGGGAGAACAAGCAATAGATACGGATTCAACGAGTCGCGAGATTTTCCACACCGTGGCTCATCGCCTTACGGCACGCCGCTCGTGGCGACGGTGGACACCGGCGGCGGATGTGGGACT
>JAPUIX010000083.1 GCA_027296625.1 Gammaproteobacteria bacterium
CGGCCGCTTCTGGCCGAAAGCGGACTGTCAGTTTCGTGGTGTCGGTTCGGTTTCAATGACCGCTATTGAGTAAAGCGGACATTCAGAAATGGCAATCCTGACCGGGCTGGTTGAACGACCGCTTGTGACCCAGAGCGGACATTCGTCGTTGACATACTTCGCATGTAAAAACAGGCGAAGTGCGTCATTTTGGACTACGCTTAATGGGCATTACGGACAAAACCAAACCCGCCGAAAGACGGGGACGGAAAGCCACGGGTCCTCGCTTCCTCCGAGAAGCCAAGGAAGACCTCCCGAAGGACCCCAAGACCGCCGGGCTGCCGAGGCCACCAGATCGGCCGAACCTCTACCTGACAGGGCAACACATTTCTATAGCATTTCATCAGAAAAAAATAATGTTTCGATCAGGTCACTGGTTGCATCCGAATGCACACTCTATCGTCGGAGGACTGTTATTCGTCGGAGGACTGTTATGAAGAAATGTATCTATTGTTTTCTGCTAATCCTCGCTGCTTGTGGGGGCTGTGGCGGGTCGTCGACATCATCGCCACCTGCGAACCGGGCACCGCAGGCAGCAAATCAATCCGTTGCCACAAATCCAGGAGAGGCGCTGAGCGGAAGTCTCTCAGCCACCGACGCGGACGGAGATGCGCTTACGTACACGGTCGTCACGGGCTCTGCATCAGGGTCGGTGACTCTCAGCGGTACCGGCAATCGGAGTTTTGAATACACACCCAACGGTGGGTTCACTGGTGAAGACAGTTTTACATTCACTGCCAGCGATGGCGATACGACATCAAATACGGCGACCGTAACGGTAACTGTCAACAACCGCCCGATTGCTGTCGCTGGTAGCTTCTCGACCAGCGATGCCGCCGATCATTCCGGCGTAGTTTCGTCCACCGACGTCGAGGGCGACAATGTCGTTTATGAAGTTACAGCCGAGCCGCGCAAAGGCACGATTACAGCATTCGACAGCGCAACAGGTGCTTTCACTTACACCGCGATTGTCGGCGAGGATGGATTGGATAGTTTTTCTTTCGCCGCGTCAGACCCTTATCAATCATCATCCGAGGCGGTCATTAACATTGAAATATTTGGCTGGATCGGCACACAGCAATTTGGCGGGACGAGCGATGAAATTTCAACTACTGGTGGAATGATCCTCGGCGACGACGGCAGTCTGATATTCGGTGGCGGCACTGAAGGATCAATTGCCGGTGCTATCAACCAGGGGGGGCGGGACGCATGGCTGCGAAAGGTCGATCGCAGAGGAAACGAACTGTGGACAATTCAGTTTGGTACGGCTCAAGACGATGCCGTTCGCAATCTATGGCGGAATCCTCTCGGTGATGGATTCTTTGCTGTAGTGAGTCAAGATTGGGCCACTACTTACCGCTTCGATGATAGTGGAAATGAACTCTGGAGCACATTGGTCGATTTTACGGGGCTGGATATTGAGGCCCCAGCATATTGGGCCAATTTTGACGACAAAGGGAATATCTACTTGTTGTCCTGGTACCGAACATCCATCTCAACTCTCGGCTCAGTGCTGACCAAGCTGGATGGCACCGATGGAAGCGTCGTATGGCACCGCGAGCTCGATCCTTCGGATAGCAATCCGGGCAATCCTTTTGTCCCGGATTCACAAATTGTTTTTGCACGGGGGATAGCCTTTGATTCCTCCGGGCAGCTAGTCGTTTCAGGCTCATTTGAGGTCAATGGGTCGTCCACCCGAACCTGCATTCGATGCCCGTTCTTGGCGAGCTTCGACGAATCGGGATCAACCCTTTGGGTGAGAGAGCCAGGCTCCTTCTCAAGTTGTGGCCGAGATGGAAGCGGACAATTCTTCAGGACAACTGTCGATGACGATGACAGTTTACTTGTAGTTGGTATCAGCGAAAGATCATCTTCTGCGAGCGGTGATGGTTTGGTTGCACGGTTCAGCGCAGATGGCACTCAAGAACTCTGGTCGTATTGTGACGATTCAGGTGATGTAAACAGCTTCCTATTTTCACCGGCTCTAAAGGCAGCGAATGGCCACATTTTGGTATACGGATCACTCGAAGCTGCGCCCGATCCTATGTCCGGGTTACGCGAATCATCGGACCTCGTCGCGTTCAGACTCGATGAAAATGGAACCCTGTTGTGGGATCGAGTAATCGAAGGCAACAGGTCCGATGGAAGTGCCGCGATACTTTTTGCAGGGACACTGGTTGAGGATTCACAAGGAGTTCTTTATCTCAATGGATGGTCCGATGGTGAGCATACTAACGCTGCAAATGCGGGCGGTACTGACATCATTCTGATGCGACTCGATGCGGACGGAATGCCACGATAGGCTCCCTACAGTTTGGCAATCCGGTGACGTCGACTCACTCAAAATGGGCGCCAACGACAAACCATCTAAGCCGGATCAGAAAGTGTTGGCGGACTGACAATCCGTTGGTCGATTGACCGGCTGCTTTTGGCCGAAAGCGGACCTAAATTTCACTGGTTTTCGGGTCGTCTGAATGTCCGGTATCGGGAAAAGCGGACATTAGGAGTTGGGCGTCAATACACGACCTGAAGAACGTCCGCTTTACCCCCGAAAGCAGACATTGAGCTAGTATTGGTCCTAAGGGCCGCTAATGACCCAAAGCGGAAGTTCAAAGTCAAACGAGGAGTAACTCAAGATGGTCGAGGGATCAATTGACAGAGACTTTTTCAAGGTGGCCGCACCGAGCCCGTGGAAGCCTTGGATTATTGCGTCAGTTGCTGCTCTTGCCATCCTTGGGATTGCAGTTGCACTAATGAATTCGGTCGGGCTCTTCGAAATACCGGAGGATGATCCGGGAGCGAAGACCATCGCCGCGGCTATTGCTCTTATTGGTACGGTGCTTTCCGCAACGATGGCGCTCGTTGGGACAGTAGTTAAGTACTCCATCGATGACCGCAATTCTCGGTTAGCAGCGGTCGAAGCCAGTCACAACTATGCGCTTGCGGTGGAGGCTGAGAAGAGAAATCGAATCGAAGCTGCTATCCGCGCTGTAGATCTGCTAGGCGAGAACAACGCGGACGCGACGGGCAGTCAGATTGGTGGTGCGATGCTGGCTCTGGTCAGCCTCGGCGAGGTTAGTCTTGCCACTGCGCTCTTGTCACAGCTCTGGCCGAGCGGTTTGGCCGCACCAACCGTCGCTGAGATTGTGATCGCAGAGGCTCTTAAGACTGGTTCCGAAGATACTCAGCGCTTGGCAAGCGTAGTTCTCTATAAAAACGCTGATCAGATTCAGCAAGCGGGGTTTCACATCTGGCCGATATCCGATCCTGGGTGGGACACTGAATTGCCCGGGAATGCACGCCTCAGCTTAGCACTCGCGGCTGCCCATTGGTTGGTGTCAGACCTTAAGTCAGGCGGGTTAAGGTTGCCCAGCGGAGCCGCGGTGCTCTACCAGGCGCTGAATGATCCAGACGATATTGTCAAGGATATCGCTGCATCGAGCCTTAAACCACTTATTCAAAAAGTTCCCGAGACCGCCTGGATATACACGGATCAGAAGCGTTTGACAGCCCCGGAAATCGCTGCACGCCTGACTCAATTCCCGGACGAACCACTCACGAGCCATGGGGTACAGGTCGAATCCGACATTCGGGAGTTGTTAGAGCCATCAGACGGCGAGTCAGGCCAAACTTCCTAGTACATACGACTGAGCAATAAACTGGCGTACCGTGCCCAAGCCGACCTATCTCGCGTCTTCTTGCGTTGCCCGCTTGAGTATGTTTCGTGTGATATAGGATCGATGCAACGATCGTTACGGTTCTTTCTGGATCGGGCTGGAAAGTGTCAGTTCTGACACTTTTGCCAATTTTACCATCGAGGAAAGTGTCAGTTCTGCCAGCAAGGCGCCAGTGCAAGACGCTGCACGCCGGGTGGGGGGCGGAATCTCAACGCGCTACCTCAAGCGGACGCGTTTGGGTATGGGCGGTACAGCACATATCAGGCCCCCGCAATCATCTGTCCCTACACCTTTGACGGGCAGCTAGTGGCGCCTTGGAATTGTGAGCAAGCAATGACCAAATCCTGCCCCCGCTACCAGGAAAAGCGAAAACCCGGCCATGTGCCGGGTTTTTTTGTGCCGCCAATTTCTCATTCAATGTCCGCTTTACGCCCGAAAGCGGACATTCACGCCCAGGCTTCATATGTGC
>JAPUIX010000084.1 GCA_027296625.1 Gammaproteobacteria bacterium
GTTACTTCTTTTGTTTTGTCTTAAAATAATGTTGGTGCCGGGGTGTGTGTGTTGTCTTTTTTTTGGTTTTTAAAAACCACGCGACCGGGATGCATAGTGGCGGTAATGCCGCCGACGGAATTAATGCTAATGATTTTACTAACACCACTTTCCTTAAGTGCCCAAATGTTCGCCCGGTAATTCACGCGATGGGGCGGGATGGTGGGTGGATCGCCGTGACGGGTGAGAAATACGATCTCTCTGTCACAGTACAACCCAAAGATGAGTTCTGCTGAAGGTTCACCAAATGGAGTTTGCTGTCCTTCGCGATGGGTGATCTGGAGGTGATCGAGGGGCATGAGACCGGTGCCGCTGATGATCGCGAGTTCCGTCATGTTTCCTTCACCGCGTAAATACCTGCAGCATTGCGAAGATAGCCCAAATAGTCCATGCCGTATCCGAACACGTAGCGATTGGGGACGGTAAGCCCCACAAAATCGACCCGCTTCAGCCCTCGGTGCCGTGCCACGGTTTTCTCAAGAAGCACAGCCGTATACACAGCTCGCGCGCCCGCACGGTTGCACTCCTCGACGATCGCTGCAAGGGACAGACCCTCATCCAGTATGTCGTCAACGATGAGGACAGTACGATCGGTTAGGGAGATCTCTGGATGCTTCAGCCATTGCAATTTGCCCCCTGCCGTCTTTTCTCGGTAGCGCGTCGCATGTAGGTAGTCGACCTGCAGTGGAAAATCAAGGCGCATCAATAGCTTGCCTGTGGGAACGATACCCCCCACCATTACACACAAGAGTATTGGGTTTGAGTCCCTAAGCGTCACTGCGATGGCTTCTGCAAGCCGATCAAATGCTTGTTCGACTTGTTCTACCGTGTAAATGAGGTCGGCCGCCGCCAAGGTGGCGGTGCTGCGGCGCAAACGATCTGGTTTCCTTGGCCGGCTCATTATGCCTGAGTATTATCCTTGCCGGGGCCATTTTTACCAGCAGGTTCAGCGTGGACTGCCACGCCAGACCTCCAGCAGGGGCGCACATGGTCAATTGTGCCCTCGGATTGCGTGAGCGCATGTGGCACCATTGGAGTCTAAAAGTTACTGTAGGCATATTTAGGTGGCGTTTTCTCGATGACTAGGGCCGCACTCGTATTCTCCCTTTTTGCTGCGTTGGCGTGGCATGTCTTTGCGGACACGGAGCATTTTGCCACCGTTCTGACGATCAAGGATGCTATCGGACCGGCGATAGGTGATTACGTACATCGTGGGCTTGAGCAAGCAAGGGAGGAAGGCGCAAAGTTAGTTATCATCCGCATGGATACGCCGGGAGGTCTGGACACGGCAATGCGGGAAATCATCCGCGATATTATTGCCTCCCCCATTCCGGTCGTTGTGTATGTGGCGCCCTCGGGCGCACGGGCCGCAAGCGCGGGGACTTACATGCTATATGCGGCCCACATTGCGGCGATGGCCCCAGGAACTAATTTAGGGGCTGCAACGCCGGTCCAGATCGGGGGGCTACCGGAAATCAAGCCGCCTAGCGGCGTTGGTGAGGACGACAAAGACGAGGATCGAGATACCATTGATGCTATGCAGAAGAAGATCGTAAACGACGCCGTAGCGTACATCCGCAGTCTTGCGGAAATGCGTGACCGCAATGCAGAGTGGGCCGAAAAAGCAGTACGCGAGGCCGCAAGCTTGTCCGCTGAGGAGGCATTGAAGCAAGGTGTAGTCGACGTCATGGCGAGGGATATCCCCGAACTACTGTCGGAACTGGATGGTCGTGAAGTCAATGTGGCGGGGCGGGATGTGAAGTTGGATACAGCGGGCCTCGTTGTCCAGATCATCGACCCCGACTGGCGAAGTCGGTTGCTCGCCGTCATCACCAACCCGAATGTGGCCTACATCCTGATGCTTTTGGGGGTTTATGGACTCATCTTTGAGCTGGCGAATCCAGGCAGTGTGCTGCCGGGAGTGATCGGCGCCATTTGCCTGTTGCTGGCCCTGTATGCCTTGCAAGTATTGCCGGTTAACTATGCGGGGCTTGCGCTCATCATCCTTGGCATTGTCTTTATGATCAGTGAGGCGTTTGTTCCCAGCTTTGGTGTCTTGGGCATCGGTGGGGTCATTGCCTTTGTTATCGGTTCGGTGATTCTCTTTGATACTGGCGAGGGCGGTGTGGCAATCTCCATTCCGTTAATTGGCACGTTGGCGCTTTTAAGTGCGGGCTTTTTCATGGTCGTTACGGGTATGGCCTTGAAGGTGCATCGTGGTCCGGTCGTCAGCGGCATGGAAGAAATGGTTGGGATTCAAGGCGAGGTTTTAGATGATTTTGATGGCTCTGGACGTATACGCGCCCACGGAGAATCGTGGCAAGCGCACTCGGACGCGCCGCTTCGGCGTGGTCAAAAAGTACGGGTTACCCGACTCGAAGGGCTAACCTTGGTTGTTGAGCCAATAAACAAGGAGCAATGATATGATGACTATGACCGCACTAATAACCCTCGTCGTCACGTCACTCTTAGTGTTGTGGCTGATATTAAATATACTCCGCGAATATGAGCGTGGAGTGGTGTTTCTACTTGGCCGTTTTCAACGGGTGAAGGGGCCTGGACTCATTATTATTATCCCGGGAATACAGCAGATGGAGCGCATTGATCTCAGAACAATTGTGATGGACGTGCCGAGCCAGGATGTGATCTCGCGGGATAATGTATCTGTGAAAGTCAATGCGGTGATCTACTTTCGCGTAATTGACCCGGAAAGGGCGATTATTCAGGTTGAGAACTTTCAACTCGCCACCAGTCAGCTTGCCCAAACGACGCTCCGCTCGGTCCTTGGCCAGCATGAACTGGACGAGATTCTTGCGGAACGCGAAAAACTCAACTTGGATGTTCAAAAGATCCTGGATGAGCAGACGGATGCTTGGGGCATCAAGGTCAGCAATGTGGAGATCAAACACGTTGATCTCGATGAAAGCATGATCCGGGCCATTGCGAAACAGGCCGAAGCGGAACGAGAGCGGAGAGCAAAGGTCATCCACGCCGAAGGCGAGCTCCAGGCGTCGGGAAAACTGTTGCAGGCGGCTCAGGTCCTGTCAAAGAATCCGCAGTCGTTGCAACTGCGTTATCTTCAAACGCTAACAGAAATTGCCGGGGAGAAGAGTTCAACCATTGTGTTTCCTTTGCCGATTGACCTGGTCAAGCCGCTCATGGATCTGGTGGCGAGCAAAAGTAAGGTTGGTGCTTGATCGCTCGTTGTTAGCACGGAGCGAGCTGTCTAAGCAATCACCCTTGAGCATGTAAGAGGGGATCAGTGACGCGCGTTGACTTGTCGTCAGAGGCCGGCTCTAAGCAGCTAATGGCTCTCATTAGATCGTATGCGACCCGCTCCTTCGAGTCGTGCTGTATTCGTTGAGTTTCGGTCATTGTTTAGTGCTCCTATGGTTAGGTGGGCCCCGCTTCGGCGGGGCCTTTATTTTCTTCACACCAGTTGCTGGAATTTGCAAATTGGGCACAAATAGCGCTCGGAAACCATGCCGTCGTCGCTTTCAGGCCAATGTTGCAGTCTGATTAACTTGTCGTTTGAGTCGTAACAGGCAGGGCAGTAAGGGCCATCACGTATTTCTTT
>JAPUIX010000085.1 GCA_027296625.1 Gammaproteobacteria bacterium
TATCTGCTCGTACGCCCTGTACTCACCACCGTACTTCTTCGCCAAAATCTTCGTCATCGCCGCCGTTAACGTCGTCTTACCATGATCAACGTGCCCTATCGTCCCAACGTTTACATGCGGCTTCGTTCGCTCAAATTTTGCTTTCGGCACGGTCGCGTTACCTCGTCATACTTTTCTGTTTGTCAGGGTACTCAGTTTGCTTTACCACCGCCTCCGCAATACTCGCGGGTACCTCACTGTATTTTGAAAACTCCATTGTGAAGGTAGCACGACCTTGCGTGGCGGAACGCAGGTCGGTCGCATAATCAAACATCTCGGCAAGAGGAACCTCAGCGCGGATCACCTTCCCCGCCGGCGTATCGTCCGTGCCGTGCAAGACGGCGCGGCGCCGATTCAGATCGCCGTTCACTGCGCCGAGGTATTGTTCCGGCGTGACCACCTCCACCTTCATAACAGGCTCCAGCAAGACTGGTTGAGCCTTGGAAACACCTTCCTTAAACCCCAATGCTCCTGCAACTTTGAAGGCCACCTCACTGGAATCGACTTCGTGATACGAGCCGTCGTAAAGTGTCACCTTGACATCCACAACCGGGTAACCAGCAAGGGTTCCATTTTCCATCTGCCCCTGAACACCTTTATCGACAGCTCGTATGTATTCCTTTGGAACAACGCCACCGACGATCTCGTTGGCAAACTCATACCCACCGCCAGGTTCGTTCGGCTCAATCCGCAGTAAAACATGGCCATATTGACCGCGGCCGCCTGTCTGGCGAACGAACTTGCCTTCGGCCTTATCCACGACCTTGCGAATCGTCTCACGATAGGCGACCTGGGGTTTACCCACATTGCCATCCACGTTGAACTCTCTTCGTAGGCGATCAACGATGATCTCAAGGTGCAATTCACCCATCCCAGATATGATGGTTTGCCCTGACTCCTCGTCCGTATGAACCCGGAAGGATGGATCCTCCGTTGCAAGTTTGCTTAAGCTTGCATCCATCTTGTCGTGATCGCCTTTTGTCTTTGGTTCTATAGCGATAGAGATCACGGGATCAGGAAACTCTATGCGCTCTAATGTAATCACGTTATTAACGTCGCAGAGCGTATCGCCTGTAGTGACGGACTTGAGCCCAACAGCAGCCGCAATATCGCCCGCGCGTACTTCTTTGATCTCAACCCGAGTGTTGGAGTGCATCTGCAGAATCCGCCCAATGCGCTCTTTCCTACCCTTAACGGGGTTGTAGACCGTATTACCGGACTTGAGTATGCCGGAGTACACGCGGAAGAATGTCAAGCTTCCAACAAACGGATCCGTGGCAATCTTAAAAGCAAGTGATGCGTACGGTGTATCGTCTGAGGCGGGCCGTTCGGCTTCGGTGCCTTTGCCATCATCGAGGATTCCTTTTATTGGAGGAACATCGACGGGAGCCGGTAGATAGTCAATCACGGCATCCAACAGGGCCTGTACGCCTTTATTCTTGAAGGCAGACCCACACAGGGTAGGCACCACTTCATTCTTAAGTGTGCGTAGCCGTAGTCCCTGCCTGATCTCGTCAGGTGAAAGCTCTCCTGATTCTAGATATTTATCCATGAGTTCTTCGGACGCTTCAGCCGCGGCCTCAAGCATCTTCTCGCGCCACTCACGACTTGCATCAAGTAAGTCAGCAGGAATATCCCGTTCCTCAAACCGCATGCCCATCGTCGCATCATCCCAGTAGATCGCCTTCATTCGAATAAGGTCAACAACGCCTTGAAACTTATCTTCGACCCCCACAGGAAGTTGTACCGGTATCGTACTGCTACCCAAACGTTCCTGGATCTGTTGGGCAACGCGCAGAAAATTCGCGCCAGCCCGATCCATCTTGTTGACAAACGCGATACGTGGGACGCTGTACTTGTTCGCTTGGCGCCACACCGTTTCCGATTGCGGCTCTACGCCAGCTACACCACAGAATATAGCGCAGGCCCCATCGAGGACTCGGAGAGATCGCTCCACCTCAATTGTAAAGTCGACGTGCCCGGGTGTGTCGATGATATTGATGCGATATTCTGGATGCTGGTTCGCCATACCCCGCCAGAAACAGGTAGTTGCCGCCGAGGTGATCGTGATCCCTCTCTCCTGTTCCTGCTCCATCCAATCCATGACAGCCGCGCCATCATGAACCTCCCCAATCTTGTGCGATACGCCGGTGTAGTAAAGGATACGTTCGGTAGTCGTAGTCTTCCCTGCATCGATGTGGGCCATGATGCCGAGATTGCGATAACGCTCAATGGGTGTTGTCCTTGCCACGATACTTATCCCGCTGTCTATACTCCATCAGGGCAGGAAACTGCCTTTGGCAGACCTACCAGCGAAAATGAGAAAACGCCCTGTTGGCCTCTGCCATTCGATGGGTACCTTCACGCTTTTTGATGGCAGAGCCTTTGCTCTCGGACGCGTCGAGGAGTTCGCCCGCTAGGCGCATCCCCATGTCTTTTTCACCGCGCTTGCTGGCCGCATCGACAATCCACCGCATCGCCAGTGTCATGCTCCTTCCCACACGCACTTCAACAGGGATCTGGTAGGTCGCACCACCAACGCGCCTTGATTTCACCTCAACAACCGGCCGCACATTGTTCAGCGCTTTATTAAATACCTCCAGTGGCTCGGCCGCCCCCTTGGCTGCAATCTGATCCAGGGCCCCGTAAACGATCTTTTCCGCAACGGATTTCTTGCCGCTCCGCATTATCATGTTAATGAATTTAGCCACGGTTTGATCCTCAAACTTCGGATCGGGGAGGATGGCACGTTTAGCGACTATTCTTCTTCTTGGCATAAGACTGACACTCAAATTAAACGTTCGCATCCCACGGCTTGACGACTACGCCTTGGGTCGCTTCGCACCGTACTTCGAGCGACCTTGACGCCTGGAGGTGACGCCCGACGTATCCAAGGTACCGCGCACCGTGTGATACCGTACCCCCGGCAGGTCCTTAACGCGGCCACCACGGATCAGTATTACGGAGTGCTCTTGCAGATTATGGCCTTCGCCGCCAATATAGGTCGTAACTTCCTGGCCGTTTGTAAGGCGTACCCGCGCTACCTTGCGTAATGCAGAGTTCGGCTTCTTAGGCGTCGTGGTGTAGACACGCACACACACACCACGCTTTTGAGGGCATGCCTCAAGCGCCGGGACATTGTTCTTGCTGCGCTGGCGTTTTCTAGGCCTTCTGACCAGCTGGTTAATCGTTGCCATTGGCGAGCATCCAAGAACCGGTAATACATCATTAGATAACGGCGGGGCACCAAGCCATATCGCCCAGGCCGCTGAGTCGACATGACCCGTTTCCAAACTCCTAAAAAAACGACAGGCAGGAGTCACTCCAGCCTGTCAAAGCCGCGGAATTTTAAGGCTTTTTGCGCTCCCCTGTCAAGACAGGGGCAGCTTCTACGCACCCGTCGTGTGGCGCACCTTATCCATCTGTTCGACGCTGACTGGCGCCTCAGCCACCGCTGCAGGAGGCTCACTCTCGGCGGTTTCAAACGCCGCATCAGCCCCCTGAAGGCGCTGGCGCTTGCGTTCCGCATGGTAGGCGAGCCCAGTACCCGCCGGTATCAAGCGACCGACGATCACGTTTTCCTTCAGTCCCCTGAGTTTATCTCGCTTGCCATTCACCGACGCCTCGGTCAACACACGAGTGGTCTCCTGAAAGGAAGCCGCCGATATGAACGATTCCGTCGATAGAGACGCCTTGGTGATGCCAAGCAGGACCGGTTGCCAACTGGCCGGCTTCTTACCATCGGCCTCGATACGCTCATTTTCTTCGAGCACGCGCGGACGGTCCACTTGCTCGCCCTTGAGGTACTGAGTATCCCCTGGATCCGTTATCTCCGCCTTGCGCAGCATCTGGTGGACGATAATCTCGATATGCTTGTCGTTGATCTTGACGCCCTGGAGCCGGTAGACCTCCTGAATCTCAATGACGATGTAGTTCGCAAGTGCATGCACCCCCATGAGTCGCAAGATGTCATGGGGAACAGGTGGGCCTTCCACCAAACTCTCCCCGCGTTCGACGTGTTCCCCTTCAAATATCGTCACATGGCGCCATTTGGGAATGAGTTCTTCGTGTGTGTCACCTTCCTTGCTGGTTATGATGACCCGCTGCTTCCCTTTGGTATCCTTTCCAAAGCTGACCGTTCCGGAGATCTCCGCCAGAACGGCTGGCTCTTTGGGCTTTCGCGCCTCAAAAAGATCCGCAACTCGCGGCAAACCACCGGTGATATCACGGGTCTTAAACGACTCCTGCGGTAGGCGTGCAATCACATCCCCCACGTTAACATGCCCGCCTTCTTCCACGCTGATGATAGCTCTCGGCGGCAAGTAATAGTGGGCTGGAATATCTGTGCCGGGGATCAAGAGCTCCTTATCCTTAGTCTTTCCTTTCGTCTTGGTCTTGGCTTTTGCCTTGCCCCTTCCCTTCTCGTGCACGAGTTTGACTGTGGGGCGCAGATCCTTGGCACCGATACCGCGTTGCTTGGGATCCGTGATCACCATGTTTGTGAGCCCCGTGATCTCATCAACATGGCGGTTGACGGTTACGCCATCCACGATATCAGAGAACTGGACGCGACCCGCAACCTCCGCGACCACGGGATGGGTATGGGGGTCCCAATTGGCAACGACCTGCCCTGGCTGGACGGCGTCCCCATCCACTACGGTGAGTACTGCCCCATAGGGGACCTTGTAACGTTCTCGCTCACGCCCAACTTCGTCAAGCAACGCAAGTTCGCCTGAACGCGACACAGCCACATATTTGCCCTCTTCCCTGTGCAAGAGCTTCACATTGTGCAACCTGATCTTGCCCTTAGATTGGATCTCGATATTGCTGACCGCCACTGCGCGCGAAGCAGCACCCCCGATATGGAAGGTCCGCATCGTCAACTGGGTGCCGGGTTCACCGATGGATTGGGCGGCTACGACACCGACAGCTTCACCAATGTTAACCGGGTGGCCACGACCCAGATCTCGGCCATAGCACGCGGCACATATTCCGTAACGCGTCTCACACGTAATGGGGGAGCGAACGATGACTTTATCAACACCTACTGTCTCCAAGCGCTCAACCCACTGTTCATCAAGCAGCGTTCCGGCAGGCGCAACGACCTCATCTGAATCCGCCTTACAAGCGTCCTTTGCCACCATCCTCCCAAGCACCCGCTCACGCAACGGTTCAACCACGTCCCCCCCTTCGATTAGCGGCATCATCACCAGTCCTGCGTCGGTGCCACAATCGACTTCGGTGACCACCAGATCCTGGGCGACATCAACAAGCCGGCGGGTGAGGTAACCGGAATTTGCAGTCTTTAATGCCGTATCGGCCAGACCCTTACGCGCGCCATGGGTGGAAATAAAATACTGCAAGACGTCCAGGCCCTCTCGGAAGTTAGCTGTGATCGGGGTCTCGATGATGGAACCGTCCGGCTTTGCCATAAGGCCACGCATACCGGCGAGTTGGCGTATCTGCGCTGCGGAACCGCGCGCACCGGAATCCGCCATCATAAAAATAGAGTTGAAGGAAGCCTGCTGAACGTCCTTGCCTTCGCGATCGCGGACGTGTTCAGTTCCCAACTTTTCCATCATGGCCTTGGCAACCTGGTCATTGGTGTGAGACCAAATGTCTACAACTTTGTTGTATCGCTCTCCATTAGTTACCAGACCCGACGCATATTGCTTTTCAATCGCTTTGACTCCGGTTTCCGCCTTGCTGATGATCGCCTTCTTTTCATCAGGAACCACCATATCCTCAACCCCGATTGAAATACCCGCCTTAGTGGCACAAGCAAAGCCGGTGTACATCAGTTTATCCGCAAAGATCACGGTGTCCTTGAGCCCCAATTGGCGATAGCATGAATCGATTAACTGCGACACAGCCTTGTTGTTCAAAACCTTGTTGACGAGATCAAACGGGAGCCCCTCCGGCACCAAGGGCGACAGCAAAGCACGGCCGACCGTCGTCTCAACCCGCTTCCATGACTCCTCACGATCCCCGTTCTCATCAAAGCTGACATCTCGGATACGAACCGAAATCCCAGCATGCAGATCGACCACTCTGTTCTCATACGCACGGTGGACCTCCGCGACATCGGCGAACGTCATGCCCTGGCCGCGTGCACTTGCCGATTCCCGCGTCAAGTAATACAACCCTAAAACAACATCTTGCGTCGGCACGATGATCGGCTCCCCATTCGCCGGTGACAGGATGTTATTCGTGGACATCATCAAGGTACGCGCTTCGAGTTGCGCCTCCACCGACAGCGGCACATGCACTGCCATCTGGTCACCATCAAAATCCGCATTAAATGCCGAGCACACGAGTGGGTGCAACTGGATTGCCTTCCCTTCGATCAGTACCGGCTCAAATGCCTGAATACCGAGGCGGTGTAATGTGGGTGCACGATTCAAGAGCACCGGATGCTCACGGATGACTTCCTCAAGCACATCCCAGACTTCCGGCCCCTCTCGCTCAACCAACTTTTTTGCAGCCTTTATCGTCGTCGCAAGTCCACGCCGTTCCAACTTGCCGAAGATATACGGCTTGAAAAGCTCCAACGCCATCTTCTTTGGTAGACCACACTGATGCAGCTTCAGCGTGGGTCCGACCACGATCACCGAACGCCCAGAGTAGTCAACGCGTTTGCCTAATAGATTCTGGCGGAAGCGACCCTGCTTTCCCTTGATCATGTCAGCAAGGGACTTCAAGGGTAGTTTGTTCGTGCCGGTAATAGCCCGGCCTCGACGGCCATTATCCAGCAACGCATCCACGGCCTCCTGCAGCATCCGCTTCTCATTACGGACGATAATGTCCGGAGCGTTGAGGTCAAGCAGCCGTTTCAGCCGGTTATTTCGATTTATGACGCGCCGGTAGAGATCATTAAGGTCAGACGTGGCAAAGCGGCCACCATCCAGAGGAACCAGTGGCCTGAGGTCCGGCGGAAGGACGGGTAAGGCCCGTAAAACAATCCATTCCGGCCGATTCCCCGAATGCATAAAGGCCTCAAGTAGTTTCAGGCGCTTGGTCAGCTTTTTCAGCTTGGTCTCTGAGTTGGTTTTCGGGATCTCCTCTCGAAGCTTGGCAACCTCCGTCGGGATATCAATCGTCCTGAGCAGCTCGTGTATCGCCTCGGCCCCCATGCGCGCATCGAACTCGTCACCGTATTGCTCTATCGCATCAAGATAAGCTTCTTCAGTGAGGGTTTGGCCACGCTCAAGCTGCGTCATCCCCGGGTCGATCACGACATGGGCTTCAAAGTAGAGCACGCGCTCGATTTCCCTGAGTGTCATGTCGAGTAGCAATCCCATACGAGAGGGAAGCGATTTGAGGAACCATATATGGGCAACCGGGCTCGCTAACTCAATGTGAGCCATGCGCTCACGGCGCACTTTAGACAGGGTAACCTCCACACCGCATTTCTCGCACACCACCCCACGGTGCTTGAGTCGCTTGTACTTCCCACACAGACATTCATAATCCTTAACCGGACCGAAGATCTTTGCACAGAAGAGGCCGTCCCGCTCAGGTTTAAATGTCCTGTAATTAATAGTCTCGGGCTTTTTAACCTCGCCATACGACCAGGAGCGGATCTTTTCCGGAGAGGCAAGGCCAATGCTAATCGCATCGAATTCCTCAACCTGTCCTTGCTGTCTTAGAAGTCTCAGTAAGTCTTTCAAGGTCTGCTACCTCCGTTGGGTGGCTAAATCCGCAATGCTTTGCAATGACACCGTATGCTCAAGCACGTTCGCTATACCAACGCACACTAGTTTTGTTCCAATTCAATATCGATACCCAATGAACGGATCTCCTTAACCAGCACATTGAAGGATTCCGGCATACCTGCTTCCATGCGATGGTCACCATCCACGATGTTTTTGTACATCTTCGTGCGACCATTGACGTCGTCAGATTTGACGGTGAGCATCTCCTGCAGCGTATAGGCGGCGCCGTACGCCTCCAGCGCCCAGACTTCCATTTCCCCAAAACGTTGGCCACCGAACTGAGCCTTGCCTCCTAAAGGTTGCTGGGTCACAAGACTATAGGGTCCGGTGGACCGTGCATGCATCTTGTCATCGACCAGATGATTGAGCTTCATCATATACATGTAGCCCACCGTGATTGGACGATCGAAGGGTTCGCCTGTGCGTCCATCGTAAAGGATGCTCTGGCCACTTTTTGGCAGCCCTGCCAATTCCAACATCTCCGTAACTTCACTTTCGCTCGCTCCATCAAAAACGGGTGTCGCCATTGGTACCCCGTCCTTAAGATTCTCTGCAAGCTGCAGGATTTCATCGTCAGTGAGCGACCGCAGATCCTCTTTCTTGCCGCTGGTATTGTAGATCTGATCCAAAAACCGACGGATTGCCGGAATGCGGGCTTGCTCCTGGAGCATCTTTCCGATCTGCTCACCCAAGCCTTTCGCGGCCCAGCCAAGATGTGTCTCCAGTACCTGGCCGACATTCATTCGCGAGGGCACCCCCAGCGGGTTCAGTACGATATCGATCGGGGTGCCGTCATCCATGTAAGGCATGTCTTCGACAGGGACGATTGTGGAGATCACGCCCTTATTACCATGGCGTCCGGCCATCTTGTCACCAGGCTGTATGCGTCGCTTGACCGCCAGATAGACCTTGACCATCTTCAGTACGCCGGGCGCCAGATCGTCACCTGAGGTAAGTTTTGTGTGCTTCTCTTCATAGCGCTTATCGAAATCCTTGCGCAATTGCTCAAGCTGCACCGCCGCCTGCTCCAGCTGAGCATTCACGGACTCGTTGCGCAGGCGGATCTTGAATAACTTTTCCCGACTCAGCCCTTCGAGATATCCCTTGGAGATCTTCGTGCCGGCCTCAAGTCCCTGGGGGCCGCCGTCGGCAAGCTTGCCCGTCAGTAATCTCTCAACGCGCTGGTAGACCCCTTCCTCCATGATTCGGAACTGGTCATTCAAGTCTTTCTTGACGCTTGCCAACTCGACATTTTCGATCTCTAACGCGCGGGCATCTTTTTCCACTCCGTCCCGGGTAAATAGTTGGACATCAATAACTATGCCGTTCATCCCCGATGGCACTTTGAGCGATGTGTCCTTCACATCAGATGCCTTCTCGCCGAAGATCGCCCGGATCAGTTTCTCCTCCGGCGTGAGTTGCGTCTCACCCTTGGGCGTGACCTTCCCCACCAGGATGTCGCCCATGTTCACCTCGGCACCGATGTACACAATGCCCGATTCATCCAGCTTGGAGAGCGCTCCTTCACTTACGTTTGGTATATCGGCCGTGATCTCCTCAGGACCAAGTTTCGTGTCTCGAGCTACGCAGGTCAGTTCCTCGATGTGGATGGTGGTATAGCGGTCCTCTTCCACCACGCGCTCAGAAACAAGAATGGAGTCCTCGAAGTTGTAGCCGTTCCACGGCATAAACGCCACGAACAGATTCTGACCCAGGGCCAGCTCCCCCATGTCGGTCGCTGGCCCATCCGCAAGCACATCCCCGCGAGCGATGACATCTCCCGGCTTCACCAAGGGCCTCTGATTGATGCAGGTGTTCTGGTTAGATCGCGTGTATTTGGTCAGATTATAGATGTCGACACCCGGTTCACCTGCTATCGTTTCGTCGTCGTTGACGGAAACTACAACACGGCTCGCATCGACCGAATCCACAACACCACCACGCTCCGTAACCACCGTCACACCGGAATCAATCGCAACGGTCCGCTCTATGCCAGTGCCAATGAGTGGTTTCTCTGTACGCAAAGTGGGCACGGCTTGGCGTTGCATATTGGAGCCCATCAACGCCCGATTGGCATCGTCATGTTCCAAAAATGGAATTAATGCCGCTGCGACGGAAACGATCTGCCGAGGTGAAATGTCCATATATTGCACCCTGTCTGGGGTCAACAGCGTGAACTCGTTCTGATAACGACAGGAGACCAGTTCATCAACCAACCTCCCTCTCGCATCCAGGGTTGCATTAGCTTGGGCGATCACATACTCGCCTTCCTCGATGGCCGAGAGATATTCAACCTTGTCGGTGACCTTGCCATTGACCACTCTTCGGTAAGGCGTCTCTAAAAACCCATACTTGTTGGCGCGGGCGTAAATCGCCAGCGAATTTATCAAACCGATGTTCGGTCCTTCCGGTGTCTCAATCGGGCAGACACGACCATAATGCGTTGGATGAACATCGCGTACTTCAAAACCCGCACGCTCGCGTGTCAATCCGCCTGGCCCCAGTGCAGAAATGCGGCGCTTGTGTGTCACTTCGGATAGCGGATTGTTTTGATCCATGAATTGGGATAATTGGCTAGACCCAAAAAATTCCTTGATCACCGCAGACACCGGCTTTGCATGGATCATCTCCTGAGGCATGAGACCTTCGGACTCTGCCAGAGAGAGTCGCTCTTTAACGGCACGTTCCACACGCACTAAGCCCACCCGAAACTGGTTTTCCGCCATCTCCCCGACGCTTCTAACACGGCGATTTCCAAGATGATCAATATCATCGACAGCACTCTTGCCATCACGTACCGCAATTAGCATCTTAAGCACGTCGATAATGTCTTCTTTCGTGAGCACACCTGGACCATCCTCATCCTTGCGTCCGACGCGGCGATTAAACTTCATGCGCCCGACCGCCGAAAGGTTATAACGGTCTGAACTGAAGAACAGATTTTTGAAAAGTTTTTCAGCCGCATCCTTGGTCGGAGGCTCTCCGGGGCGCATCATCCGGTATATCTCGATTTGGGCATCGAGTGCCGTACGCGTTGGATCACCACGCAACGTTTCAGAGATATAGGGGCCGCGATCGAGATCATTAGTATAGAGAGTCTCCAGCTTCGAGATACCCGCATCTCTAAACTGTTCCAGCATTTCCTCAGAAATTTCAGAATTTGCCTCTGCGAGTACCTCACCAGTCGACTTATCAACGATATCTATTGCAAGAGTCTTTCCGACGAGATATTCAACCGGTACTTCCAGTTCCCTTAGCCCGGCCTTCTCGAGCTCGCGGATATGACGCGCTGTTATACGCCGTTCTTTCTCAACAATGAGCTTGCCCTTCTTTGTCTTAATATCAAAGGAAGCCGTTTCCCCTCGCAGACGGTCTGGTATCATCTTTAGCCTGATGTTCTTCTTGTTTAATTTGAAGGTATTCGATTCGAAAAAGACACCTAGGATTTCCTCGGTCGAGCAGTCGAGTGCACGCAGCAGGATAGTTGCCCGAATCTTCCGACGCCGGTCGATACGTGCATACACGAGATCCTTCGCGTCGAACTCAAAATCTAGCCAAGAACCTCTATATGGAATAACACGCGCTGAGAATAGCAGCTTGCCAGATGAATGCGTTTTGCCCTTGTCATGTTCAAAAAAGACACCCGGGGAACGGTGCAACTGGGAAACGATAACGCGCTCCGTACCGTTGATTACAAACGTGCCATTCTTGGTCATGAGCGGCAGTTCGCCCATGTAGACTTCCTGTTCCTTTATATCCTTCACCGCTTTACTGCTTGTACTCGCCTCCTTGTCGTAGATAATGAGTTGAAGCTTCACCCGCAACGAAGCGGCATAGGTTAGGCCCCGTAACCGGCATTCCTTAACATCGAATACAGGATCCCCTAGGTCGTAGCTCACATACTCAAGGACAGCACTTCCAGAATGGCTTCGTATCGGAAACACTGACTTGAATGTGCCATGGAGACCGGCATCGTTACGATCATCCGGTGGCAGATCGGTCTGAAGAAAAGCTGCATAGGAGTTGATCTGGGTTGAGAGTAGATAGGGAACCTCTAGAATGCTCGGACGTTTGCCAAAGTCTTTCCGGATACGCTTCTTCTGTGTATAGGAATAAGCCATCATGATTCCTCAAATGGTCACCGATGAGAAGAAGTGGCAAGCACGGTATAAGGTGTGCTCGTTGCGGCATCGCCAGCGGTGAGCGTACAGGCAGATCGAGCCCTGATCCCAGGGGCTATGTCTCGACCCTGGAACAATACGTAGCGACGGATGACGGGAAGCCACCCGCTGCTCCAAAACACTGGCAGACATTTCTCTCAAGCGTACGTCTACTGGAGTTCGACCGTTGCGCCCGCGTCTTCCAATAGTTTCTTGTTCTCCTCAGCCTCCTCTTTCGAGGCCCCCTCCTTAATAGTGGAAGGTGCACCCTCGACGAGTTCCTTAGCCTCTTTCAGACCCATCGCTGTCATCGCACGGACCGCTTTAATAACAGCCACTTTGTTCTCGCCGAAGCTCGATAAGACCACATTAAATTCTGTCTTCTCTTCAGCTGCCTCAGCAGCGGGTGCCACCGCAGCGCCTGCTGGGACAGCAGCAACGGTGGCGGCCGACACGCCAAATTTCTCTTCCATTGCCTCAACCAGCTCGACAATTTCCAACACAGTCATGTTGGAAACGGTCTTCAAAATTTCCTCTTTCGATACAGCCATAGCGCAAACTCCCAGGTTAAATTCAGGTGATGTAGCGTATATTTCGGCTTTAGGCAGCCTGCTGTTGATCACGAACCGCTGCCACAGTGCGAACCAGCACGCTATAAGGCGCTGCCAATGTACGCGCGAGCTTTTCGATGGGCGCCTTCATAACCCCCATCAACAAGCCGATTGCTTGCTCGCGACTTGGTAAGTTCGCAAGTGATTCAATTGCTGAGGTCTCTAACAGGCTCCCACCCGTTGCCACGAGCTTCACAACGAGTTTGTCATTCTCTTTCGCAAAATCCCGCACTAGCTTCGCGGCTGCGCCAGGCTCATCTGGTGAGAATACGAGCAACAAGGGCCCAATCAACCCATCCCGCATACAGGCAAACTCAGTCCCCTCAAGCGCCCGCCGCGCCAACGTGTTTCTGACAACGCGTAATACAACATTCGCATCGCGCGCCGAACGACGCAGCCGCGTCATGTCCGCGACACTTAACCCACGGTACTCTGCAGCGATTGCTGTATTAGATCTGGAGGCAATCTCAGCAACCTCTTTGACAATATTTTTTTTCCCATCAAGTGATAGACTCATACCGTTCAGCTCCTATTTCCTTCGTCAAAGGGCAAGGCTCCTCTGATCGACCACAATCCCTGGCCCCATCGTGCTCGAGACTGTCACCTTTTTCCTATAGACGCCTTTGGCTGTGCTTGGTTTTGCTTTATCAAGATCAGCCAAAAGTGCCTGCAAGTTCTCACGTAATGCATCTACCTCGAATGACATCTTACCGATTAAGCAGTGAATAATGCCGGCCTTGTCAGTCCGATAGCGAACTTGACCTGCCTTGGCGTTTTTTACCGCGCCCGCCACATCGGCAGTGACAGTCCCTACTTTTGGGTTAGGCATGAGGCCGCGCGGCCCCAGAATTTGTCCCAGTTGCCCCACGAGTTTCATTGCATCTGGCGCGGCAACCGCGACGTCGAAATCGATCTGCCCACCTTTCACTTTTTCCGCCAAATCCTCATATCCAACGATGTCAGCGCCAGCCGCTGTCGCGGCCTGCGCCTGATCGCCCTGCGCAAAAACGGCCACCCGTATCGTCTTACCCGTTCCGTGGGGCAACACGGTCGAGCCCCTTACGGCCTGATCCGACTTTCTCGGATCAACACCCAGATTGACACTCACGTCGACCGACTCCGTGAATTGAACGGACGATATCTCCTTGAGCAATTGAAGCGCCTCATCGACAGCATATTGCTTGCCCGGCTCAAGCTTTTCCCGGCAGCTTCTTACTCTCTTGGATCGCCTCGCCATGCCTAAATCCCTTCCGTCTCAATGCCCATACTTCGCGCTGTGCCCGCGATACTTCTTACCGCTGCTTCCAATTCAGCAGCAGTCAAATCTGGCATTTTGGTCGTCGCAATCTCCTCGATTTGCGCACGCGTTACCTTACCGACCTTTTCGGTATTCGGTTCACCGCTCCCTTTTGCGACACCCGCCGCCTTCTTCAGTAAAAATGAGGCGGGCGGCGTCTTAGTCACAAAGGTGAAGCTACGATCCGAGTACACCGTGATGACAACCGGTACGGGCAACCCAGGCTCCATGTTCTGCGTCTGAGCATTGAAAACCTTGCAAAACTCCATAATATTGACGCCATGTTGGCCAAGCGCTGGCCCAACAGGCGGACTTGGATTAGCCTGTCCCGCTGGTACCTGCAACTTAATGTATGTTTCGATCTTCTTTGCCAAAAAACGGTCCTCGATTAATGCAGCTCAACACTCCTTATACAACACTGTTTGCCCATACCCGCTACGACGTGATGCGTTGACTACTCCTTCCCAACTTGGCTGAATTCAAGTTCCACCGGTGTAGGCCGACCAAAGATGAGTACTGCGACACGTAAGCGACTTTTCTCGTAATTCACTTCCTCGACTACACCGTTGAAGTCCTTAAAGGGTCCGTCAATGACTCGTACCACTTCCCCCGGATCAAAAAGTACTTTGGGTCGCGGTTTTTCTGCACCTTCTTCCATACGTTCGAGAATTGTCTTCGCCTCTTTATCACTGATAGGCGCAGGCCTGGCACTGGTTCCCCCGATGAAACCCATGACTCTTGGTACATCCTTGACGAGGTGCCATGTGTCGTCATCCATTTCCATCTGCACGAGTACGTAGCCGGGAAAGAACTTACGATCGCTCTTGCGCTTCTGCCCTCCGCGCATCTCAACGACTTCCTCTGTGGGCACCAAGATATCTCCAAACCTACTCTGCAAACCACTGCGTTCAATACGCTCCTTCAACGAACGCATCACCTGCTGCTCGTAACCCGAATAGGCATGCACCACATACCATCTCAATTGCACGCACTCAGCCTCCCTGGCCAGTCAAGAGCCGAATGGCCCATCCCAAGAACATGTCGAGAAACCACAGGAAGATGGCCACCAATACGACCATTAACATCACAATGAGTGTTGTCTGCACGGTCTCTTGCCGCGTTGGCCATACAACTTTCCGTACCTCGATTTGTGCGTCCTGAAAAAACGCCCAAGTATGACGCCCCTTTCCAGTTTGTAGGGCAACAACGACGGCTATAGCCACCGCCGTCATTAGCCCGACGACTCTGAGCAGCAATGACTGATCCGCATAGATATAGAACCCCACAACGGCGCATATGACCAACAATAACGCCGTGAGGAGCTTGATGGTGTCCAATTTTGACCCGTGGGATTCCGCCTTTGAACTCATATGAATTAATCAATCGATCACCGCACGTTCGTCGTCACGCCCCGGGAGGCGCAGGCCCACAAGGGAAATGGCAGGCCAGGAGGGAATCGAACCCCCAACCTGCGGTTTTGGAGACCGCCGCTCTGCCAATTGAGCTACTGGCCTAGATCGGGCTCGGTTATCTGGGTTCACAAACCCAGGGCGCAGAGGTGCGTCGACATCAGAGCCCAATGACATGTACTCAATTCAACCCTGCCCACTTACTCGATTATTTTGGAGACGACGCCGGCACCAACGGTACGGCCGCCTTCACGAATGGCAAATCGCAATCCCTCTTCCATCGCAATCGGCGCAATCAACTTCCCCGTCATCTTCACGTTGTCACCCGGCATCACCATCT
>JAPUIX010000086.1 GCA_027296625.1 Gammaproteobacteria bacterium
CATGACACGGCACAAGACCTGAAGGCATGGTACCGGCAACTCTGCAAGCGTCCCTGTTTTCACGACGAGTACCTGCAAGCCTTCAACGTCCCTGGTACCTACCTCATTGACACGGATGGCAAAGGTGTCGAGCGAATTACCGAAACAGGCGTTGTCGTAGCGGGGAACGAGTACGGGGTCGATTGCGTTATCTACGCTTCCGGCTTCGAGGTGGGAACGCCCTACGAACGTCGTTCCGGCTACGACATGATCGGACGGAACGGTTTGAAGTTGTCGGCGCACTGGGCTGAAGGCATGCGCACCAAACACGGAACCCATGTACACGGCTTCCCCAACGCCTTCATCGTGCAACCGACGCAAGGCGCGAATCTTATCTCCAATATTCCGCACAACCTGACGGAGGCAGGAAAAACCATCGCGCTGATTATCAACCACACCCTGGAGAACGGTTTCCGACAGGTGGAGCTCACGAAGGACGCCGAAGAGGAGTGGCTAGAACATTTGATGACGGGTGGCGGCAGTATGCTCGGCTCGCCGGATTGCACGCCTGGCTACTACAATAACGAAGGCCAGGACCCCGGTCCCAGGGCACAATTCAACGTCGGTTACCCCCAGGGTGCGAGCGCTTTTTTTGAATACATCAAGGAGTGGCGAGATACCGGTGATTTTGAAGGGCTTGAGTTTCGTTAGGTACTTGCGACGTGGCAATCTGCAAACAGTGTCATCAGGCACATGATCAGTTAGTCAATGCGGTACAACTCGTAGCGCCCCAGGCCGCTCCGATTCCGAAGCCCAATTTTTTAGCCGCTCTCTGTTGCTTCGTGATGCTCCTAAGCGGGTGCAGCGAATCGGAAGAACCGGTTTCAGCCGCCGTGCCTGTCGCAAGCTGGGTACCGGCTGAGTCAATCTATTTCAATGGCGAAATCATCACCATGAATGATCTCCAACCTGAGGCGGAAGCCGTAGCGGTGCTTGATGGAAAAATAGTGATGGCTGGAGATTACGCTGATGCTAAAGCGCATGCTGACGGTCATACACGGTGGATAGATCTGGCCGGTAAAACCTTGCTCCCCGGATTTTTCGATGCCCATAGCCACGCGACATTAACTGCAGCCAAGCTGGCTGTGGTCAACACCGATCCGCCTCCAGCGGGCTCAGCAAACAGCATTACGAGCATTCAGCGCGCACTTCGGGATGGCCTCGCCAGTGCACCCCCGGAGGTCGGTGAATGGTTGATCGGTTGGGGATATGACAATGCCATGCTCGAGGAGGGTCGCCACCCAACACGTGACGATCTCGACAAGGTAAGTCTCACGGTGCCGATAGTGTTAATCCATTTCTCCTCGCATCAAGTGGTGTTGAACAGCAAGGGGCTCGAACTCGCGGATATTTCAGCAGACTCGGAGGATCCTGAGGGCGGACGTATTCTACGTTTCTCAGACAGTCGTGAGCCCAATGGCATCTTGCAGGAAAATGCCCAGTACCCGGTGGTGCTTCCCATACTTGACGGCTTACTTGCTGGTGGAGCCGATGTCGCGGCGGGCGAAGCGCCGGGAGAAAGCGCGCTGCAACGCATGGATTATGCGCTGCAAGAATACGCTGCGGCGGGCTTCACTACGGTGACGGAGATGGGTGCCTCACGGCTGTCCATGGCTCTGCTGCAGGAAATGGCCCGCCAGCAACGACTCCCTCTCGATGTCATCGCGTTCGGTTTTAATAAGATATTCACAGTGGAGCAGATCAGCGCTCTGTATGCAGAAGACTACCGGAATCATTTTCGGGTCGGTGGCCTAAAGGTCGTGCTCGACGGCGGTTCACCCGGCCGCACGGCTTATCTGCGCGAGCCATATTTCAAGCAGTTTTCCGGTGAAAAGGATTATCGAGGTTATCCGCATATCCAGAACCAGGCGGAGCTGAATGCACTAGTGGAATCGAACTACCGTGCCGGTACCCCAGTCCACATTCATGCACTAGGCGATGCAGCGCTTGACCAGGCAATCGAGGCTGTGCAGGCGGCGGAAACCGCTGTGCCAGGTGAGGGACGGCGTACCCAGCTGATCCATATCCAGCAAGCACAAGGGGATCAGTTAGATAAGCTGGCGAAGCTCGATGTGACACTAACGTTCCAGGTAGCCCACAATTTCTATTTCGGCGATTTCCACCGTGACTTCATCTACGGACCGGCACGTACCGCTCGGCTCAATCCGGCAAGGGAGGCACTTGATCGTGGTCTGTCGGTTACCATTCATCATGACTCACCGGTCCATCCAATTGATCAGATGATGTTGATCTGGGCGTCTGTCAATCGCGTGACCCGGACTGGCAAGGTGATTGGTCCCGAGCAGAAGATAACTGTTATGGACGCGCTCAAGGCCAGCACGCTGAGTGCCGCCTACCAGTTTTCTGAGGAAGATACCAAAGGCTCAATCGAAACAGGGAAACTGGCCGATTTCGTCATCCTGTCTGACAATCCGCTGACAGTTGATCCGATGATGCTGAAAGATATCCTAGTGATGGAAACCATCAAAGAGGGCAAAACTATTCACAGGAAAGGGTCTTAGCATTACATCCTCGCGCCGATTCCGAAAAACGCTCTAGGGCCGGTCGTCCGGCCATTATTAGGATGCCTGAACTACCGCTTTTGGCCGGACAGAGACGGCTGTGAACGATACTCTTACCTGTTGATTTTTGGCCGGTTACTGTTCCGAAGCGGGCAGGATATATAAGGGGGTCTGGATTACAAAATTCCGTCGGTTAGTGCCCAAAGCGGTTGCTTAGCAAAGCGGAAACAAGTCAGGAACAAGAGAATGCAGTCTTCAAGCGGATAAATGTGTCAGGCGATCTAGTCCAGGATTTGCGTAAGTTTTTTTATCATCCACTCGCGAAATTCGCGTCGATTCTTATCACTACCCTCGAGGTCAACACTCCTTAAAAATCCCTCGCCGAGCAGGGGTTCGGCAGCGAGGACCAGATTTAACATGGCGATGCGGAACTGAGTTTCCTTCAGAGTCTTGGCGTTGGTTTTCTGTTGATTCACGAGCTCTCTGAACATACCTTTCTCCTGATTTTGAGCGCCTGCAAAGGACAACCACATGGCGAGATTAGCCATACCCTCTTCGCGATAGACTCGATCCAGTTCACGAGCGATGTCGGCAGTGGATTGTGAGTGAAGGTTTTCAGTCAGGGCGCGTTTTAGCTCACGTCCGGCGTGCTTGAGTAACGCCATCATTAGGTTGTCGCGGTTCTTGAAGTGGTAATGAACCGCGGCATCCGTGACACCCAAATCTGCGGCGATTTGTTGTACTTTCACCGCATCTGGTCCGCCCGAGCTGAGGTAGGTTTGCGCTACGTCGAGAATCTCTGCGCGAGCTTCGGAAGCTTTTTTACGTGGTTTTGTCATCCGGAACCGTTTGCTTTAAGGGGATAACTTAGTATAGTCTAAGTTATTAACTTAGAGTACTCAAAGTTAAGGGTTGAGTTATGAACGAAAATGAACAGCTAAAACGAGTGGCTGAAATAGCGGGCATTCGACTGCCTACAGACGTTTCGGTTGTTGATCATCACGTGGTTCTAAATGAACGTCGCTTCCATTATCGAGAGTGGGGCAAGCAGGAGATGCCCCGTCTTCTGTTTCTGCACGGTGGTAATCAGACTTGTCACACGTGGAATGTTATCTGTGCGGCGCTAAGTGATCGATACCACTCAGTCGCACTTGATCAGCGAGGGCATGGCGACAGTGAATGGAGTTATGAAGGCGATTACTCAATGGAGGCACAAAGTGAGGATGTAGTTGCGTTAACCCGCCACCTGAAATGGCCGTCGGTGACGATTATTGGCATGTCCATGGGATGCATCGTCGGACTGCAGTACGCAAGACAGCGCGGCGAGACATTGGATGGTTTCGTCGCGGTGGATGCCGGTCCCTATGTGGACTTCACAAGTGCTGCAGCAATATCAAGATTTGTTAACGATAACCGGCAACACCAGCATCTGGATGACTATGTCGCGGCGGCGCTCAGATTTAATCGTAGGCGGGACCCTGTGTTGCTGCGATACAGTTTGCAGCGAAATCTACGTCGTCTCATTGACGGAAGGTGGACATGGAAAACGGATACTCGAGTGACAGATCGAATGTCGCAGATACGAGTAGGAATGAATGAACTGGCACAACATGTTGGCGAAATCAGGTGCCCGGTACTCGTCATGAGGGGAGAGGAGAGTGATGTATTCTCGGATACGAATGCACTTCGATTCTTCGATGAGTTGCAAAATGGTACTTATGTGACTATCAGACATGCGGGACATTCCATTCAAGGTGATAATCCAAAGGGATTACTTGGTGCGCTGGAACCCTTTATTGATAATTATGCGTCATAAACAATTACCTTCAATTCGACACGATACAGCTTGTTACAAATTTTCTGGTCGTCATTTAACACTTACATCCGAAGTATTTGAGGCTACAACCATTGTCGCTGTCGGCTTTTGGCCGGTTAGAGACATCCAAGAACATTGCCCTTGCCGTTAAATTAACGCCGGTTACTGTTCCGAAGCGGGCATGAAATGTAAGGGGTCTGGATCACAAAAAGCTCTTCAGTGCCCTTTCGGACATGGGGGCATATGTTGTTATTGATCGCCCTGCTCAATATTATGATCGCGCAGGTATTGTTCAGTATGCGTTACGTTGGAATCCAAAGTTCAAGCATCTCATCAAACCAAGGTCATCTCGAATGGGGATTCACAATACAGCTGCAAGAAGACTGGGTAAGGGATTTGTATGAAAACTGATGTCAGCTCGTGACCGGAGTACGTCCTAAGGCTGAAGCGGTTTATACTCTCTGCTTGACGTTCGGACATGGGCAACAAGCGCAGACCCTGACGACTGGCTTCATCAGTGATGTCTAATTCACTACTTCCTTCCAGACAAATAGCCGTGTTGCCAGGGCGAAACTGATCACGATCCAGACGGCAACTCCAAGCAGGCTCGGCATGATTTCAACGAGCGCCATGCCGTTGTTGGCGATCTCCCGCATGCTGTCCACCACAGGGGTGAGTGGCAGCACCCGCGCCACGGGCTGGACTACATCAGGCATCGCCTTGATGGGGAAGAACACACCTGACAGGAACATCTGCGGGAAGATCACAATATTGCCAATAGCACCCACTGCCTGC
>JAPUIX010000087.1 GCA_027296625.1 Gammaproteobacteria bacterium
TCCTCGAAACGGCAAGCGTTTCAGCCGCGCCCAAAGCGTCTGCACACCGAACTCTGTCTCAATCAGACCCCGCAACGATAACAGTAGTTTACCCCACCGCGTATGGGGTGGAAATACCCCCAACACCGCCGGGTGGTCAGCTAAGGGCATCTCAAACTGACGAGGACAACTGAATCGATGGATACACTCATCTGAGCCACACTGATACACCTAAGTGTAGTCTTCAAAGTCAAAGTGAGACCAGACCAATGGTTGTTCCATCTTTGGGCAACAGGGGGTCTTGGTCGCATCAAGCGGGTATTGGTCTAAAACGGCGTTGCTTTTGGGCTTGACTAAAACTAAGACACCATAGTTGGTCAACCAATCGGCAATCTGCTCGAAATCGTAAATCGCCTGGTCAACCAGCAGGACGTCAATCAACTGATGGGCTTGGCTTAGAGTCTGTTCAATCACGTCGATATCCGCCTCATTGGCCGGACAGACGGCAGTGGCAATCGGCAACCGCTCATCTTTATCTGCCGAATAAAGCAGGACGGTGTGCTTCCGATAGCCGATGAACTTGTCCTTCTTGGTCAGCGTTGGTCGCTGCCAGCCAATTTGAGCGTCCGGGTCAGAGAAGTGCTTGTCGCACTCACACGGCTTTTTGCAGTCACAGTGCTTTGTGTCTTTAACCGGTGTGCTATAACTTGGCATCGGAACGCTATCCCAGATCCCAATCCGCAATGGAGTGGTTGAAGTTTCAATATCCAAGCCAGATACAATGTCTCTCATCAGTTGGGCGGCCACAACGCCAGTGAGGTGGTGCTTTCGGAAATGAGACAGATAGCCAGCTGTAAACTCCACTCCTTGGCAACGACAGAATGCCTGGTAATCGTCGTCCTTATCAACCTGTCGAGGTAACTCGTTGAAACTTATAATGTCCCGCTTGAGAAAATAGAGCAGATGCGCCTTGTAAGCGATGACTGGGTCAAGCGGCTTGCGTCCCAGACCGCTTTTTTGCCCTTTATAGCTTTCGGTGAGGCGTTGGCGAATCTGTGGCTCGTCGAGTTGTGCATCGATTCTGTCCAACTGTTTATCCTCGTAAGAGTGATTGGATTCAACCTTTCCAAAACGAAAACGTAATTTCATAATGGCATCTCCTGGGTATTGTTGAGTTATTGCGTTGACTTAATGATACCCAACGGATGCCGTCTCATGCATTTAACAGTCTATTTGCTCTGACTTCATATCTTGGCATTTTTTAACGGTTACTTAAAAGATGATTTTGAAAAAATAAATCTGATTTTATCGAACTTAGTGGATGAAGTACAGAGCGAGATTGGCGAACTCTCACCCTGGTTGGCTCTTATCGACAAAATCGGTGGCCGTGCAGATGAAAGGTTTGCCGATTTTAGCCTGAAAGCAGCTCGAGAGGCTGCCTGGATGGCTGCCAAACGAATAGTATCGCTAGCTCCTGAACAGAAAGATATAGAAATTAAACGCATGGACAAGCTGGTCGCAGGCTTGGCCAGACTTATAGTGAAGGCTGGTCCGGTAACCCGGCTGGTGATCTGGGTTATTAGCTGCATGGAGAGTAAAAATATCAGAAAGATTATACAGGCTCTGAGATAGGAGCCATTATATGGCGAACTCGATATACGCCGCTGTATTATGCACAGTTTGGAGGCTTGGATCCCTGGTCAGCCGCCGGATGGCATCACTCCCTCGACCGGCTTGACGAAGTTCTCACCGGTCGTCCGCTAGAGCACAGTCGGCCAGATTTGGAGTGGTACCCAGACAATCAACTGATCCATTTCTATCTCGCCTATCTTCGTGAGCTGTACGAATACAAACAGCTTTCCAATTTAAATAGCTCTACTTTGTTAGGAAAGCACTCATGTAGTCACTGGGACATCCAGTCATTGGCCCTCGACTCGACTTTCCAAAGACCCGCACCTTCGTAGTCTGCAATTTCTGACAAAGGCAGCGCTGGAGTGCCACCACCGCCACGGGGCACATTGCCATCCGGCAACATCGGCAAATCGTACTTCTCCCACCACCCAGGCTCGTCAACAACATTACCTTTCACAGCACGTCTCCCCAGGTTCCATTCCTCGAACATGTCAACCCGGGGGCGGTGTCTCGCTAGTACGAATTCGTTGGAGTCCATATGCCACTGATTTGTAACCTCGCGCATCCCATCAGCTGGGTCGTCGTTGGCATTGTCGGTTGGAAAGGCGAAGACGCCATCCATATTGCAGTTGATGCGCGCCCCACCATTCTTGCCCGCAGCCGTCCATCGCATGTGACCGCGCTCTCGTACCTTGTTGAAATCCTGGACGACTGCCATACGGATCTTTGCACTCTCATGGATTCCAGCGGAATGAACCATCCAGCCGTGGCAGAACAGCACGTCGCCAGCCTTGCCGGTAAACTCAATCGGCTGCACGTTGGCTTTGATGTAATCCATAGCTATCTTCGACTCGTCAGTTGCCACCCAGTTCAGCGCTTGCTCTGAGGTGGGGTAGAGCAACTGAGGTGAAGTGGGATAGATCGTGAAGCCACCCGAGCGTGGACCGACATCTTCCAAATAAGTCACAACTATCATTTCGGTCATGCTTTGGTCCATGTGAGGTCCGAGTCTGGATTCTGGCCCCGAGCGGTCGCGGGGGAAGATGGAATATATCCCTCGATTGCGTCGTGGCCGCTTCACCGGCCCGCCTAACAATGCCTCAGCCATGTACAGTACACGCGGGTGCGCAGAAGTCGCGGAAACGAACGCGTCGTCGTGGCCTATTCCATGCCAGCGCCACACATCGTTGCTGATGTCCCTCGTCAGCTTGTGCGGCAGCCGACCGACCCTTTCGCCGACTGTCGCGCCGGGGCGTGCGTCCGCTGGCGAAGGCCACACTCCACCACCCATCCAATTGTTGGCGAGGGCCCAGCGATTTTCATCAGGCCAATGCTTGCCGGGAGCTTCCCACGAGCTAGGGTCGCGGGGCGACATCTTAGCCTCCACTACAGGAGGTTGCTGCCACCATAGTTTAATGAACGGAGAAAAGTCCTTCTTCGGGATCAGCCCCCGCTTTATCATGAAACCTGTTTGTCTGAATTGTTCGACCTCTTGTGCTGTCAGCCCCAGCTTATCGGCGCCCGGCGGATCCAGGTCGAGCGTTGTCGGGCGCGGCAAGTTCACTGAGGGTTGCTTGGTGCCAAATGCCGCCTCGGGATCCCTGGCTGCTGGGGTGGGCGGCTGGACGTGGGAAAGATTCTTATCGAGCAGGTCGGTCATCATTGTCTCCCGAGAAGTTGGATTGGACATAAGAAGAGTTGCTATGTCTCATATTGAGGTAAGGCTACCGGGTTTCTTCGAACCTTCGTTGGAGGTACCCAGTGAGCGAGTACGGATTGATTTCGCTGCGGCTCCCGAAGAGCCGGATGGTCCACCACCAATCTTGATTCATGCGATGCCGAAACATGGGATATTTTTTAGTGTCCGCCATCTTATTCCCATCCTTTGGCGCTACAATAATCACATATTATACCATGTTCAATTTTAAATGAGACTATTTTTCAAGTCGTAAGTCGGCTTTAACATTGCTATTTACCCGACTATCTACCTCAATAGAATCGTCTCATCTGGAACGAGAAACGGTATTATCTGATAGTGTAGCGGTAAAAGTCAAACACAAAACCTCACGATTAGGGCTATTCAGTTCTCTGGAACCCCATCGAAATTCCCCTTGCTAGATCCTCTTCGAGTGGGAGCAACCCTTCGGGTGGGAGGGCAGGCCTCACGCACCCCATTTCACTCATTTTGTAACTTGGACGCCTAACGCAGGCGTTAGGCAGCTTTCAATTCAAGGTAAAGGTGTCAGATAAGTGATAACGTATCCATTTGGGTCAACGAGAAACATATCCTTTACGCCATATTCTTTGTCTTCAGGAGGATGCTCCCTAATACACGAAAACTCCCTGGGATAATTTTCATCGAAGGCACCACGTTCTTGTAACTCAAAATACATTTCATCAACATCCTCTACCTCAATACTTATCCCTCCATATGAACTTGGATCTGTGGGTAAAGAGCCTTGTCTGAACTTGATTGAACATCCATTGCGAACTAATGATGCATACGGATTAATCCCTGATTCGCGATAGACGAACTCCACCTCAAATCCCAATCGGTCACGATAAAACGCAATGGTCATATCCAGATCTAAGGCCATCAAAATAGGGTTAATCTGCTTGATAGTCGTCATTTACCTATCTCCTTGCTAACATATGATTAGCCAGCACTTTAAGGGATACTGCCACGAGCAACACAACAAAAAAAGAAGGGCAGAATCGCTCATTACATGAGTTTTCGTTAGAGCGCACGCTTAAGTCCGCGCCATTCACCTTAGGCGTGCGTTTCCGTTAACTTAACCCGAGGTTTTCAAAAACGTGGAGCCCATCCTTGCCAGGAGCAACTATGTCGGGCAACCCGTTTGCATTGAGATCCGCAATACAGAAGAAAATACCGCAACCGGCGCCTTCGCCTGCAGGACCGTAGTCAATCACCTGTTTGGAG
>JAPUIX010000088.1 GCA_027296625.1 Gammaproteobacteria bacterium
TGTTTAAAAAATAATTCTCATGTGCTTCCGATCTCTTATTCCTTACCTAAGCGACATCCTCACCAAGGGAACCTCCGAACTAATGTCCGCGCTCAAACAAAAATTTGGTAAGTCATTCGCTGAACGTCTGCTTTCGACCCATAGCGGACATTCATAATTATCCATTTTGGGCACTGGTGAAGCTGGCGTCGCTAGTTCAAGCATATCTGTCCTTAATGATTTCCCACACGTTCTTATGTATTCTACTTAACTTACAACCTTATGCTTATAGCTAAACGAGGAGTGAGACAATGGAACTTAATGGAAAAACGGCATTGATTACCGGCGCATCTAGCGGAATGGGAGTAGGCATCGCAAAGGCTTTTGCAAATGCTAAAGTAAGTGTCATCCTTTTAGCCAGAAGAAAAAATTTACTCGACAAAGTCGCAGATAAAATCAAGTCAAGTGGCGGCAAAGCATTTGTTTATTCAGTCGATCTTACCGATGCTCAAGCCGTAGAAAAGATTACGAATAAAATTAAAACTGAAGTCGGTATCCCTGACATAATTATTAATAATGCAGGTGCAGGTCAATGGAAATTTGTTGATGAGACCAGTGCAGAAGAAGCTGTGCAAATGATGGCCGTGCCCTATTTTGCCGCTTTCTACATAACTAAAGCATTTCTACTTGACATGTTAAAGAGAAATAGCGGACATATTGTAAATATGAGTTCTGTTGCTTCACGCTTTGTATGGCCTGGCGCTACCGCATATACCGCTGCTAGATGGGCTATTCGTGGTTTCACAGAAGCACTCAGAGCAGACCTGGATAATACAAACATTAACGTAACCCTTTATGAAAGCGGTGTTGTTGATTCAACATATTGGGAAAATAATCCAAATAGCCGTGAACGTGTCCCAAAAATGGCACAACTGGTGCCTATATTAACAACTGAACAGGTCGGCGCAGCAATAGTTAATGCAGTAAGAAAACATAAAAAACTCGTGGTCATACCGCTTATGATGAAAATAACCTACTGGCAACATGCTGTTGTACCCTGGGCCGTACAATGGTTAATGACAAAAACAGGATATAAACGCTGAAAAAATGCCGCGGTGCAGATAACCATTTACTAAATAATTATTAAACTTCTGCTTTTGGAAAATGACAGGCGTCCGCTTTTGGCCGCAAGCAGACGTTCATTGATTCGGGACTTTTTCGGGATCTAGTTATGCGCCGTTACCCTTACGCACGCACGCACGCGAGGAAAGCATGCTTATCCTGACAATAAATAAGGTGGGGGCAAATCGGATTCGGGACTCCGACTTCTGATGTTGATGCTTCCCGACCGCTTCACAAAAAGAGACTCCTTATTGGCGGGGTAATAGGGTTTGCAGCCTGCAGTAAATTTTGTCTTATATTGCCAGTGAGTGCGCCATGGGTGCGCCAAGAGAGGCCGTTAAAACAGGGATGCTTGTGTACGTCGTTGTAATATAAGATATTAATGGTGGCCAGGGGTGGAATTGAACCACCGACACAGGGATTTTCAGTCCCCTGCTCTACCGACTGAGCTACCTGGCCGAAGCAAACCGCTTGCAAGCCATCCGTGGCGGCGCATTTGCTTAGCATTTTAACCCCGGCCCGACCACCCCTGGCCGGGCGTTCGCTGGGAAATTGATCCACTGGATCAATTTCTGGTTCCAGCTCACCCGACTGAGCTACCTGGCCGAAACAAACCGCTTGCAAGCCATCCGTGGCGGCGCATTTGCTTAGCATTTTAACCCCGGCCCGACCATCCTTGGCCGGGCGTTCGCCGGGAAATTGATCCACCGGATCAACTTCTTTTCGCGGCTTACCCAACTGAGCTACCTGGCCATTTGTAACTGCTGTGTTTGACGTCCCTGTCGTCACATTCGTTGTTTCTGCAAACCCCGGCCCTGCCATCCCTGGCACGGCGTTCGCCGGGAAATTGATCCACCGGATCAACTTCTTTTCCCGGCTCACCCGACTGAGCTACCTGGCCATTTGTAACTGCTGTGTTTGACGTCCTGTCGTTATGTTTATGGGTGTTGCAAACGCTCGCCTATGATTCCGGCGGTACATATTCTTCCGGCCGGCTCGAGCCCTCCCCGAAGAAAAACTTGTCCATCTCTTCTTCCAGGAATTTGCGCCCTTTCGGTTCGAACGGCGTGATGCGGTTCTCGTTGATCAGCATGGTCTGGTGGCCGAGCCACATCTGCCAGGCTTCTTTGGAAACGTTCTCAAAGATGCGCTTCCCAAGATCCCCCGGGTAGGGTGGCACATCCAGTCCCTCGGCCTCCTTACCCAGCTTGACGCAATTCACCAGGCGTGTCATGCCATACCTCCTGAAGTTTATCGTCAAGTACCTCGAGCAGGTGCTTGACAGGTGCCGGTACACCAAGCTTATTGTAGTCTGAACGGTCATACCAGGCGCGAGCTTCCCCACCCACACATACCACGGACGCTTCGTCACCGACCAGAAGATGGGCGGGAGTGATATCCAGATGAAAGTGGCTAAAGGTATGTCGCCGTGTTGACCAGTATTGCACCGCCTCGACTTGGCAGCTGAGCTCAGTCCTGCACCATGCGTCCAGGGGCATGCCGGGCAGGCATTCGGGAAAACTCCAAAGTCCGCCCCAGACACCCTGCAAAGGCCGGCGCTCGAGCAGCACCTGAGATTGATGATTCTGGGCGATGACAAAGACAACACGGTGCACCGGTAGGCGTTTCCGCGCCCGTACGCGTGGGAACTGGCTCTGTTGCCCATGGGCGCGGGCATTGCAACCGATGCTGAGCGGGCACCGATCACAGCGGGGTCGCGCGCGCGTGCAGACAGTTGCCCCCAGATCCATGATCGCCTGGGTGTATTGGGCCACCTGGGTTGCCGGCGTGTGGCGCTCCGCCAGCGCCCAGAGCGTCCTTTTAACCGCCGCCTCGCCCGGCCAGCCGGAGACCGCGTGGTAGCGTGCCAGGACCCGGATCACGTTGCCATCAAGAATCGCGTGTCGTTGATGGCAGGCGAGCGCCAGAATAGCGCTCGCGGTGGAACGCCCAATGCCGGGCAACTCCATCAGGGCCTCCATGTGGGTGGGAAATTGCCCCTGGTGGTCGCTACACACCCGTTGCGCGGCACCGTGGAGGTTCCGTGCCCGGGCGTAATAGCCCAAACCTGTCCAAAGATGCAGCACCGCATCGAGTGGTGCCTTGGCGAGCCCTTTGACATCCGGGAAATGCTGCATGAAGCGTTGGTAGTAGGGAATGACCGTATTGACCTGGGTCTGCTGCAACATGACCTCCGAGACCCAGACACGATAGGGTGTCGGGTCCTGTTGCCACGGCAGGTCATTGCGACCGGATTGTCGATACCAATTTAATAGCCGGGTGCTGAAGCTATCCTGGCGCTTCATCGCGTGCCAGGGTCTCGATGTTCTGCACGGTGTTTTGCGCCTCGTGCAGGAGCTTGCGTTTCAAAAGCCACGGGCCCACGGCCGGCGGAACCCAAAATGATGGGACGTAGTCACCGTTTAACTGAATTCGGGTACGGTCATTGGGTTCGCCCACAATAAGCCAACGGGTTGTGCCGTATGTGAAATCACTCTGAGATGGATCAACGGTGGCCACAATGGTCAGCACGTTACCATCGTCGGATTCAATGACGTCTTCAACCAGTGTGACGTTGAAGCAAAAGACGAGCACGCAGCTTCTCGCTACCAGGCGGCGTCGTTTCTGACCATCCCCGAAGTCAACGAGTAACGCGCTCTCTATGAGGGCGTCATTTAGCCGGGTAAGCTGATCATAATCAGTGACCAGAGGACGGACATGATTCATCTGGACATCAATAACGGTACTTACGTCCAGCGTGTAGTGACCTGCCGCATACTGCACCTCAGCGTGGTTGATGCCACCCGCATGGACAAGGAACCCCACGCAGAAAAACAGCAGTGGGCCAAGATATTGCATCTCAGCGGAAAAGGTCTTTGAGTTTGTCCTTTAATTCGTCCCCAATTTCCTTGCCCAACTCGTTCCCGAGCTTCTTCTCGATTTTTTCCACGGCTTTTTCTTTTTGCTTATCAAGCTGCTTGCCAAGTTCCGCCTTAGCCTTGGCTTTAAGGAGACCTTCGATATCGGGGGAATACTTTGGGGAGTCAAAGGTGCCGCTCACGCGAATGGGGATCGTGACGCCCTCAAGATCCGCCAACTCTTTGCCACCTTGGCCCTTTGTCGACTTCACAATCGTTGTGTTAATCAGGTAGTCGATCTGCTCGCTCAAGAGATTGGCATTGCCTTTGCCATCCACCCGCAAGAGCGGCGACTTGGCGGACAGATCGTGATTACTTATCATGCCCTTGTCGAAGCTAAGCGTCGCTTTGAGTTCACTGAAGTCCGTCTGCAGCGATTCCGGGTCAGCCGACAGCGGCTTTCCTGTCAAGCGTGCCTTGGTGTCGCGAATGAGTTGCGCGATGTTGACGCCCTTGACTGCACCATTTTGAAAGGAAAAGCTTGCCTGTCCGGACAACGACTTTTTGATTTCCTTTGGTTGGGTGCCGCTCGCGGCCAGTTTTGCCTTGAAGTCGCCCTTGCCCAGAAGCCGGTCGCTTCCTGTGAGGTCTTTCAGCAAGGGGCCCACCTGGATGCCCGTGAGGGTTTGGTCCACATCGAACTTGGGCTCCGCCTCTCGGGCGTCGACGCGAATACTGCCGTTGAATTGGCCTTCATAGAGTTCAGCTGTGGCCGGGCTCAGCGTTACCAATCCGTCGGCCGCCTTGATGCTGAGCTTGAGCTTGGTAAGAGTGAGGTTCGCGGCCTTGAGCTTGCCAATGGTGACATCGCCCGCCAGATCCAATGCCCGCAACGCATCCAATGGCAGGGGGAGCGCCGTGCCCTCACCGGGCTTAGCTCCGCCCTCACCGGGCTTAGTCCCTGTCGCCGATTTCGTGCTTTCGTCACTTTTCGCCGGCGGCAGATAACGGTCGGCGTCAATGGTATCCGCAGCTAACAGAAAGCGGATGGCCGGTTGCGTGAAGTCCTTCACGGCGAGATTCCCTGTGAGGGTCGTGTCATCCAGCTGAGCTTTAATATCATCCAGTTTGAGCTGGTTGGATGAACCCGAAAACGTGATCTGCAATGTGCCTCGGGTAAGTGCTTTGGGATCCGCTGTCTCAAGCGGCTCGCCCAGCTGTTCCAATAGCTGCCTCGGATTAAATTCAGGGACCTGGAGCGTTCCCTTGATACTGGGGTCGCTCAGGACCTTCTGGACCTCAACCTGTGCGTTGACAATCAGTCCGAGTCCTTGAAGAGTCAGTTCCCCAACTCGCAGCGTTTCTTGGTCAAGATCCAGGTTGGCCCCTGTGGTGAGTACGACCTCCGCTTCGCCCTCGGGCAGGTTCTTCCCTGCCAGGGTCGCCCGCACGTTGAGCAGTGTAATGGTCAGCGTCTTGACCGTCCCACTAAACGCCGTCTCAAGGCTGGCTTGTTTTACGAGGTCAACCAGGTCATCCTGACCGAGCCCCTTGAGCAGTTTGGCTGAATCGGATGTGGCCACGTTCAGCTTGCCAATGACCCTAGGGGCCTCGCTCAGGATGTCACTTGCTTGGAGCTCACCGTTTGCTTTGAGGCCCAATACCTTCATCGAGAGCTCGGATAAGGAGACGGTCTGCTTGTCGAGATTTACATTGATATTCGAGCTCGCCTCCAGTTCGAGCTCGCCGGCCGAAATCACATCACCGCGCAATGTGATCTCTAGCTTGACCGGTGTCATCTGGTATTGCTGTGTGTCCAGGTTGAATTCCAGCGTGCCATTCGCGGCGACCTGACCCTCGACAGCTGGCTGTTTGCTCTCCACGTCGAACTCGAGTTCAAGTTCGATGGGCTCGCCGGGCAATAGGGCACCAGTTTCCAGATTCAATCCTTTGATGATGTAGTGCGCGTTCGTTTGCTGGTCGTTCCAGTTGATTGTTGCGTCCTGCACGTCGAGACCACTCAGCGCGAGCGACGTGATGGGGGGCGCTTTTTCTTCGGGCGCTTGAATCGGTGTTGGACCCGGTTCCTCTGCCACAATGAGGAGGTCTTGCCAGTTCGTCTTGCCGTTTTTGTCGCGTGCTAGGTTGAGCGTCATGCCTTCGATGACGATGGTGTCCATCTCGACGTGCTTTTCGAGTAGTGGCAGGAGCTGGACACGGACCTCGACTTTGTTGGCTTTAACAAAGGGTTGTTCGCCAAAGCCCGGGGCGTTACCAAGTGCCACCTCGCCGGTTTCAATACCCAGCCAGGGAAACACCGAAAGCTCTATCTTGCCGGGGATGCTGAAGGTGCGCCCCGTGCGTTTCTCGACGAGGGCCGTGATTTGGTCTTTATAATCGTTTGGGTCCACGACCAGGGGGATGACGATCGCGGCGATCACGATCAGCAGCACCAACAGGCCCAACAGCGTGAAAAGGAATTTAAATAGGCGTTTCATGAAATCGAAACCTCCACAGCTTCATTTTGAGGGCCTGCTTATGGTATTGGACCGCGGGGCGGTGCGAGTGGTTGCGATGATCGCCCGGATCGTTTGTCAGCCGGCGGTGCAGCTTCGCCAGGTTGCGTGCCCGTCCGGCATGTCACTGGGGTTACCCGCGTGTTTGTGCCGCGAGCCGCTTTTCGGCACGACTAATTGCAGCACGCACCTGGGACGGTGCCGTGCCCCCAAGGTGATCCCGAGCGGCAACCGCACCGTCGAGGTGCAAGACGTTGAATACATCCTCCCCGAACCGCTCGCTGAAGGTCTGAAGTTGATCCAGCGTGAGCTCCGACAGGTCCTTACCCTCATCCAGTGCATAGCGTACCACTTTCCCAACGATGGTGTGGGCGTCTCTGAACGGCACGCCCTTGCGGACGAGGTAATCGGCCATGTCGGTCGCCGTGGCCAATCCGCGACTCGCGGCCTCACGGAGCTGTTCCCGATTGACCCGTAGCGTCGGTAGCATCTCGGCATACGCTTGAAGGCACGCCTGCACGGTATCAGCGGTGTCGAACAGGGGTTCTTTGTCTTCCTGATTGTCTCTGTTATAGGCGAGCGCCTGGCCTTTCATCAGGGTAAGCAGTGCCATAAGATGGCCGTAGACGCGTCCTGTTTTACCCCGCACGAGCTCTGGGACATCAGGGTTTTTCTTCTGTGGCATGATCGATGAACCGGTGCAAAAGGCCTCGTCCAATTCAATGAAGTTGAATTGTTGTGACGCCCAAAGGACAAGCTCCTCCGAAAAACGTGACAGATGGACCATGATCAATGCGGCGCACGCACTGAACTCGATCGCAAAGTCCCGATCGCTGACGGCATCCAGGGAATTCTCGGCAATCGCCTCAAAACCTAAGAGCTGAGCGGTGTATGCCCGATCGATCGGATAAGAAGTCCCCGCCAGCGCCGCTGCGCCGAGAGGCATGACATTCACCCGCCGCCGGCATGCAAGCAGTCGCTCAGCGTCTCTAAAAAGCATCTCGAACCACGCCATCATATGGTGACCAAAGGTGACGGGCTGGGCCGCCTGAAGGTGGGTGAAACCGGGCATAATGGTCTCCACTTCACGCCTGGCAAGCTCAAGCAGCGCCTGCATCACCCGTTGGAGTAGCCTGTTGATGGCATCGACCTCGTCGCGCAGGTACAGGCGAATGTCCGTGGCAACCTGATCGTTCCGGGAACGGCCCGTATGAAGCTTTTTCCCAACCGCGCCGATACGCTCGATCAGCCGCGACTCGATATTCATGTGGACGTCTTCCAGGGCGCGGCTCCAGGTAAAGGCGCCACCCTCGATGTCACCTTGAATCGCTTCAAGTCCTGAGACAATTGTCTTGCATTCTGCTTGGGACAGGACGCCAACATGGGCTAGCATGCGGACATGGGCGATGGAAGCCGTGATGTCGTATTGGTACAGACGCTTATCAAAACTAATGGACGCAGTGAATCCCTCCACAAAATTGGCCGTGGCGTCAATATCGCGCTTGTGCCCGGATTTAGGCTTGATTGTCTTAGAGCTCATGCTGATCCCATTGATAATGAGGCTCGGGACAGTATAACGTACGGGATGCTTAAGGAGCTGTCGAACGTTTTGGAATGCCTATACGTTCTCCATATCCATGCTATCTCGCTTTCCTGTAGTGATGAAACCCCGCGAGCCTGTAAGTAGCAGTTCCCTGTTTCTGCCGGATTTTTGCGGGATTGGTACCGTATTTGTGGTGGTGCTCATCGCCGAATTGCTCGCATTCGTGCTAACGTTCGCCACACCCGGGGACTACGGCAGCCACGTTAACCATCTTGCCCGAAGCTCTTTATTTATTCAGTGGGTCGCCTTGTCCTGTGTGGCAATGCTCTGTGCTAGCCGCGATTTATTGAGTCGCTTGGGAGATAAACGGGCGGCGACTGTGAGTTACCTTTCCGTGTTGGCAGTGACTTGGCTTATCAGCGAACTCGCTTGGTGGATTATGCAACAGGCGCCCATAGGCGATACGGCGTTCCAGGAAACGCATGGGGCGTTCCTCTTGCGCACTGTGGGTATCAGCGCGATCGCCAGCGCGGTGACGCTGCGCTATTTTTATGTTCAACATCAGTGGAAGAAGAATGTTGAGTCTGAAGCGGAGGCGCGGATACAGGCGCTTCAGTCGCGCATCCGTCCCCATTTTCTCTTTAATTGTATGAATACGATTGCGAGTTTGACTCGTAAGGATCCAGCACTTGCCGAACAGGCGCTGGAAGATTTGGCAGATCTCTTCAGAGCCAGTTTGTCCGATGCTAAGAAACGGGTTGGGCTCGCAGAAGAACTCGCACTCTGCCGGCGCTACCTTCATATTGAGGGTCTGCGCCTAGGTGATCGACTCCGGACGGATTGGGCGATTGATGAGTTGCCAGGCGATGCGTTATTGCCCGCCTTGACCATACAGCCACTATTGGATAACGCCATCTATCATGGTATTCAGCCTTTGCCTGAAGGCGGTATGATCCGGATCGTGGGAAAACGAGACGGGGCGAAACTGACCATCACGATAGACAATCCATTACCCGAAACCACACCAAACACGCAACACGAGGGCAACCGGTTGGCTCAGGAGAACGTGCGGCAGCGGCTTAAGGGATTTTATGGAAGCCAAGGCACCTTAACGGTTGATAGTGAAAACGGATGCTACCGGGTCTGCGTGAGCTTTCCTTATCAACGAGCGCAGGATGAAGATTCTAGTCGTTGATGATGAGGCGTTGGCGCGCGAACGCCTAATCGCCCTGGTTGGTGAACTGGGGGTTGGAGAAGTCGTCGGCGAAGCGGCGAATGGCATGCAGGCGCTGGAAGCCGTCAAGAAATTTTCTCCGGATGTCGTATTACTCGATATCCGCATGCCGGGTATGGACGGCCTGGAGGCGGCGCAACACCTCGCCGGTCTCGATGCCCCCCCCGCCGTGATATTTACCACCGCGTACGGCGACCATGCCTTGGAAGCCTTTGATGCCCAGGCAGTCGACTATCTGTTAAAGCCCATCCGAAAGGAACGATTGGGGCAAGGCCTCAAACGTGCCGGGGTGGTGACTCGGGCACGGGTCGATGCACTGAGAGACACCGGAAAGGTCCCGAAGGAACGCAGTCATCTCAGTGCAGTGGTGCGAGGTAACATTCAATTAGTGCCCATCGCGGAGGTGCGGTATCTCAAGGCAGAACAAAAATATGTCACCGTCGCCTGGCCCGGGGGCGAGTTGTTGATCGATGAATCGCTCAAGACTCTCGAAGCAGAATTCAGCGACCGCTTTTTCAGGATCCATCGTAACGCCCTGGTTGCCTTGGAGTATCTAAACGGGCTGAAAAAGGACGCCTCAGGCGATTATTACATTACCCTGCGGGGTACGGATGACCGTGTCGCGGTGAGCCGTCGGCATGCGAGCCAGGTCAGGCGACGTCTGCGCTCAATGGCCTGAGCAACCCGGCCGCGCCGCGCGGCGCTATCAAGCCGTCATTTCATATCATGAGGCACGTGTTGCACGATCAATGCCTTCGAAGGCGACGGCGGCGACGCTGTGGATCTCCTCCGGCGTGATGACATACGGTGGCATGAAGTAGATGACATCACCCAGGGGGCGCAACAGCACACCCTTTTTGAGTGCATATTGATACACACGCAGGCCGCGGCGTTCCTGCCACGGGTAGGCGAGCCGCGCCGATTTGTCCTTTACCATCTCAATGGCCAGGATCATGCCGTGTTGGCGTACCTCGGCAACATGAGGATGGTCTCCAAAGTGTACCGTTGCGTCCCGCATTGTTTTTGCAAGCTCTACGTTGTGCTCCAGCACCGGTTCCTGTTCGAAGATGTCGAGGGTCGCAAGCGCCGCACAACAGCCTAAGGGATTCCCGGTATAGCTATGGGAATGCAGGAAGGCGCTGCACTTCTCATAATCATCGTAGAAAGCTTCGTAAACGGTGTCGGTCGTGAGTGTCACTGACAACGGCAGGTAGCCTCCGGTAAGCCCCTTGGAAAGGCACATGAAATCTGGGGAAATACCGGCTTGTTCGCACGCGAACAATGTGCCCGTCCGACCGAACCCGACCGCAATCTCGTCGGCAATGAGATGAACATGGTAGCGATCGCAGGCCTCGCGCAGCAATGCGAGATAGACAGGATCGTACATTCGCATATAGCCAGCACATTGCACCAACGGTTCGATAATGACGGCGGCGACTTCATCAGCATGTTGATCGAGTAGTGCCTTCATGAACTTAAATTTGTGCCTTGAGTGGTCAACCCACGATTCCCCCGGCTCACAAAAATAGCAATCGGGTGATGCGGCAGTAATCGTTTCCATCAAAAGAGGCCCGTAGGTGTCTTTGTAGAGTGGTACGTTGCCCACCGCAAGTGCGCCCAAGGTCTCACCGTGGTAGCTGTTCTCAAGCGAGATAAATTTAGTTTTTCTTGACTGTCCGCGGTTGCGCCAGTAGTGGAAACTCATCTTTAATGCAATCTCGACCGCGCACGAACCGTTGTCTGCATAAAAACAACGCGATAGTCCTCTAGGTGTAAGTGCAATGAGACGCTCGGAAAGGGCTATCACAGGTTCGTGGGAGAATCCCGCCAGGATGGTGTGTTCAAGTTCGTCAAGTTGTTCTTTTATCGCTGTGCTTATGCGCGGGTTAGTATGGCCGAATAAATTGACCCACCAAGAGCTTACGGCGTCAATATAGCGTCGCCCATCGAAATCCTCGATCCACACGCCTTGCCCGCGGCGTATAGGGATCAATGGAAGAAACTCGTGATCTTTCATCTGTGTACAAGGATGCCACAATACGGAGAGGTCGCGACTGACAAGTTCGCTGTTAGTCATGGAGCTTCTTGGCGATAACGTTTGCGGTTATGATAACTATAGCGTAGCGTGATTTCATGAGGTGATTTTATGGGAATTTCAAATGCCAAGTTTTCACTAGGGCAGCTCGTAAATCACGGGCGGTTTAATTACCGAGGCGTCATTGTGGATGTTGATCCGGTTTTTCAAGGAACCGATGACTGGTACGAACAGATGGCATTAACCCGTCCGCCGCGGGATAAGCCCTGGTATCGTGTTTTGGTCCACAATGCGGTGCACGAGACCTATGTCGCAGAGCGTAACCTGGAAGTGGATGATTCCGAAGAGCCGATAAACCATCCAATGATTGACAGTTATTTCGATGAATTTCGGGGTGGCGTGTACGTCAGTCACCGGCCTAGTAACTAGGCACATCCCGGAAAATGGTGTGACACTCATGTTGCGGACCATTGTGGAACTATTTGAGACGCGTGTTCATGTCGTAGTTGGTAAAGAGGACAGCCAGGACGAGGAGCATGCACTTCAGCTTGCTACAGCAACGTTGCTTGTTGAAATCAGTCGAGCTGATACGCATATTCGGGAGGAGGAACGGGCGGCCATCGTCAACGCCATCGAGCAGGCGTTTGACCTTTCACGGGAGGAAACTGAGGAACTTGTGGAACTCGCTGAATCTGAAGCAGACAATGCAACATCTCTGTATCAATTCACGCGCCTGCTGAATAAACATTTCTCGCGCGAGCAGCGAAGGCATATTGTCGAATTGTTATGGCAAGTCGCATTTGCTGATTTCCATATTGACAAGTATGAAGAGTATTTCGTGCGAAAGATTGCAGATCTGTTACACGTATCCCACGTGGATTATATTCGTGCTAAACGGAAGGTGATTGATGCTGCTGATGAGTAACGCCGCCGGTAGTGATTTTCTTCAATTAGTGCGGCTGTTTCTCGGCAACCGGCTGACCCTCAGATCCAAGGAGTGACTCTATCAGTTTATCTTCTAACTCTATACGAGTCGCCAACTCTTCCCCTAAACGCCATAGGTCCGGTTGAAGGATCTCCAAGTCGTCACGGTCTTTCAGGTCGTCGTATTTCTCATTGAAATCGAGAGCAACCTGGGTTGTATCGACAATTTTTGCATACGATTGTTGGGCCAGCTTGACTACCGCCTTGCGGCGCTCTGTGCCAACGGCAATACGCTCGTAGAGTCCAAAATGTCCCGATGCGATATAGTCGACGAGTACCTGACAAAACTCTTCCAGCAACTGCGGCAGTGGTTTCTCGGTGGCGAAAGGCTCAACGCCGGAGACCGCACAGAGCAGCGCCATCAACTGCTCACGCTGCGCCAGCATCTTATCGATGAGTTGGCGAGTTCGCTGCCGGCGATCCGACCCTTTTTTTGTTTTAGATAACATTGTTTCCAGCCTTTCGTTTGTAGCTTATTGTTACAGCTAGATTTATTGATTGCAAACCCGATGCGCGCCGTGACCAGCCAGATGGATATTCGGGCTCGGTTCAGGGATTCGCCAAACGCCGTTCGGTGTGGCGATTTTTGCGAGTCAGGTGATTATAATTTCGATTTATGAAGATCCCGGGCTATACAATCCAGCATCCGATCGGCGAGGGCGGTATGGCCACGGCTTACCTTGCGATCCAAGAATCCCTGGGGCGGCAGGTCGTGCTAAAGGTTTTGGATACCGGACGCGCAAAGTCCGAGCAGCATATGGAGCGGTTTCTTGAAGAAGGCCGCATGATTGCGGCGCTCAATCACCCAAATATCATTACCATCTACGATATCGCGGTCGCTAACGACGTCCTCTATCTATCGATGGAATACGTTGAAGGGGGGGATCTTAAGTCTCGAATGGCGCAGGTGATTCCACCTGATCAAGCATTGAACATCCTGCTTAAGATCGGTACGGCGCTCCAAGTCGCCCATAAAAAGGGAATCGTACATCGTGATGTGAAACCGGCGAATATCCTATTTAAGCGAGACGGTACGCCGCTCCTGACAGACTTCGGGATTGCCAAGCAGCTAGATGTTGATAAAGACCTAACTTCTATCGGTACGTTCTTGGGTAGTCCGAACTATATCAGTCCGGAACAAGCCGAAGGCCTCGCGGTGGATGGCCGGGCGGATATCTACAGCCTTGGAATAATCTTTTACGAAATGTTGACAGGTATGAAGCCCTACCAGTCGCCATCCGTGATAGACATCATCGTCCAGCATAAACTTGCTCCCATTCCAGAGTTGCCGCCCGGTCTTGAGGAGTTTCAACCGCTCTTGAATTTAATGATCGCCAAGGATCGTAATGATCGATTCAAAGATGCGGCCAGCATGAATAAATACGTCAGGAAGCTTCAGGCGTCCGGCATCAAGGCATTGTCTCCGTTAGCGACGCCGGATTTCGATATCACGGATCCGGGAAACGTAGCAATGTCGTCCGGTGCCATCAAACGGCGAGGGATAAGGCGGTCATGGTATCTCCTCGGTGTGCTATTGGTTATCTCCGTGGGCGTATATGGCATTCTAAAAGTCGTCGAGTCATCGTTGGATATCACTATTGTAGCCGTTCAAGACGTCCCCACGACCGCAACGATTCAAACGCCGGCCACCCCGACGGGGAGTTCGTTATCTTTGGAAGAGGGTGATCCTGATCCCGTCATTGCTGCGGTTGATGCGCCAGATGCTGGAACGGAGGCCATGCCCGCTGCAAACGGAAACCATCGCCCCGGCACGTTGTCTTCAGATTCTGTTGCACCGGAGGTGGTTAATGCGCTGATTTGGCTGGGTAGGCGGGGCCTAGAAGAGTACAGGCTGACTTCCCCGCCAAAGGACAACGCGTATTATTACTACTCCCGATTGCTGGAAATCGATCCGAATGACGAAATTGCACGCCAGGGAATGCTCGATATCGCGGAGCGCTATGCCTATTTAGCCGAGCGGGAGATAGCACAGAACCGTTACGACAAAGCGGAGGCCTATATCAATATCGGGCTGCAAATCAACCCTCACAATGAAGCGCTCCTAACGCTTAAAACGATCGTGGTTGACAACCGGGATAAGGGCTTTTTTGAGAATCTGATGAATCTTTTGGATTTGAGCTAGCTATTTGCCTGAGTAGGCGAGCAGTTGGGTCAGTGTCAGTGGGGAGCTGCCGAGAGTGGTTGGTCTGGTTGGCGCTCACTCAAAGTCTCGCTGTCCTGTGACTCGACGATCATTTTCGCTCGCTCAACCCTGCTTTGGTCCCATGCGGATATCAGCGCTTTCAACGCTTCGATCGAGTTAGTAACAGCGGCATCGGCCTCCGTCGCGGGGATTTCTTCGACCTCACTGGGTTCTGAAATTTCAGCAACTGTCTCGGTCTCTTCCTCCTCAGGTATGTTACTCTCGAAAGCCGCTTTCAACTTCGCTGCAGCACGGGCCTGCTCCAGCGCACGTTCTTGGTAACCTTCGGCTTCTCTTAATGCCTGTTGTCGCAGTGCCTCGCGTTGTTCATTCGACACGGCGACTGCCGTATCGTCGACGATTCGGCCATTGTCAAAGGCAATAACACGTGGACCATTTTGAGCGCATCTGTACCAGGCTGGCGGTTTTCCAGATAACTGGGCCGTTCCGGTGCCGGGGCTATACCATTGATACATGCGGGCGTGCAGCGGCGGGCATAGCAACAGAAGCGTAATCATTATGTACCATTTGATCATGGCTTTTCTCGAATCGTAGCAGTTGGCGTAACTTGCAAAGTATAACATCTCTATCTTGCCTTCGATGGGTAAATGGGCTGCCGATAATGTCACACGCTCCGATCGGCCGGATTTTCTTGTGGGGTAATGGTATTAGGGTTCAAGGATGTGCTCATGCTTGAACAGATCGTATCGGGTGGGCAAACGGGCGTTGACCGCGCCGCCTTGGATGTTGCTATGGAACTCGATATTCCCTGTGGCGGATGGTGTCCAAAGGGTCGCAAGGCAGAGGATGGTGTGATTCCGTCACGGTACCCACTTAAAGAAACGAAATCTCATCGCTACGAATGCCGAAATGAATGGAACGTACGGGATTCTGACGCGAGCCTTATTCTGATCTGTGGCGAACTGGAGGGAGGTACAGCACTTACGGTGGCGTTTGCCAAGGACTGGGGCAAACCCTATTTTGTTGTTGAGCTTGAAGCTCCGAACGCTCTTGAGAGGATTCGAGAGTGGCTCGAAAGTCACGGGGTCCGGACATTGAATGTTGCAGGGCCCAGGGAAAGCAAGGTGCCGGGGATCAATCAGCGCGCTGCGGCGTTTCTGCGACAGGTTTTCGAGAGATGACGCCTATTCAGACAGAGGGTCGCTCGCCCAACACGGACTCACTCAGGCGTCTTTTTTACCGCCTCCTCCCTTTTCTTGGTTTGCTCTGCGGCCAGCCGGTATGCGATGTAGTACTTATAGATATTGCTTACATATTGGACGGTCTCGCGTCCGATACGCTTGGCAGCTACGATCTTCACATTTCGAAACCACCGGTTGGGGTCTAGTCTCATCTTCGGCGCCTCCTTCCGCAGCCTTGCGACTTTTGCCGGCCCGGCGTTATACGCTGCGAAGGTAAAGAGCCATTGATCCAG
>JAPUIX010000089.1 GCA_027296625.1 Gammaproteobacteria bacterium
GTCTAGCTACTCCGTACTCGTTATTAGTACAATCCGCATTTCGCGAAACACGGCATACAAATTCGCGCCCGTAGCTCAGTTGGATAGAGTACCTGGCTACGAACCAGGTGGTCGGCGGTTCGAATCCGTCCGGGCGCGCCAATTTTTCAATTAGTTACGTGGGAGTAAAATTCATCAAACGCTGAATTCCCAAAACGATTCCCAAAACTCCAAGCTCGGAATTGGGATTTGCGTCCAATCGGGATTGGGGGTAGGACTGCTAGTCCAGCGACGCTCTGGTTGGGAATTAGTGGATCGAGATCGCGTTTCAAGAAATCTAGAAATGTCTGTTTTGGGTCGTTTCCGGACATTCACGAACGTCCGCTTTCGGCCAGAAGCAGACATTCGAGTTGGCCTGAAATAGGGGATTCCAATTCGGTATTAAAGGTTGGCTACCCGTGCCCATTTCCGGTGCGGCATGGGCTGCTTAATGAGTGAGATTTCTTGACCCTGCAAGGGTGCGGTGATCTAATGTTGCGAATGGCAGGTGATGGACGCCCAGGCGGCTTGCTGAGCGATTAAGCCCCCGCTCTGCCCACCCAAACAACCAATCGCTAATTAACCTGCCTTTCGCAGCCCTTTCTGCCTTTTGAGGGGCCTTGCCCTCCGGCCTTAGTTGAAATAAAAACGGGCTAGCGCCGGTCTTGTATGGTTGTTCCCGGGTGTTGGTCGTCTCCCGGGTGCTTTGTGCAACCAAGTAATACAGCTATGGAGGAAGTTCTTATGTGTAACAATCACAAGCATCAACACCATGGGGATCACACGAACTCAGAGGAGGAGCATCCTCGCCGCCGCTTTCTCAAAGCAAGCGCGGCGGCCACCGCATCGATCGCAGCAGTGGGATTAGCCGGATCGGCTTATGCCGCCTCCGATGATCCTTACGCGCCGCCTGATAAGCCCGGCCTGCCGCCCTCGGATATGAAACTGGACATACCAAGAACCGCTCTAGTGGTCACCGATCCGCAGGTAGATTTCCTGAGTCCCAAAGGAGTGACCTGGGGCGTCGTGGGTGCGAGCGTCACCCAGCACAATACTGTTGAGAATATCGGTCGTCTGTTCGCGGCGGCGAAGAAGGCCGACATCACGGTCACCATCTCGCCTCATTATTACTATCCGACCGATAAGGGTTGGCGCTTTGAGGGCGCGCTGGAGAAGCTCATGCACAAGACCGGCATGTTTAACCGACGCAGTGCCTACAACATGGAAGGTTTTACTAACTCAGGCGCGGACTTCATGCCGCAGTACAAGAAGTACATCTTCGATGGCAAAACCATCATAACCTCGCCGCACAAGGTCTATGGGCCCGAGGCCAATGACCTGGTGTTGCAGCTTCGCAAGAACCGCGTCGATCAGGTCATCTTGGCAGGTATGTCCGCGAATCTCTGCGTGGAATCCCACCTACGCGAATTGCTCGAGCAAGGCTTCGAAGTAGCTGTCGTCAAAGACGCCACCGCCGCTGCCAAGGTCCCGGAAGGGGACGGCTATCTCGCCGCCATCATCAACTTCCGCTTTATCGCCAATGCCGTGTGGACCACCGATGAGGCGGTGAAACGGATGGGGGCGGTTTAATCAGCGGACAGAAGACCGCAATGCCTAGACCACTTATGAGGCCCTCAAACACATGACCGCATAATTCCCCACCAATAGAGGAGATCATCATGAGCAAATACGTAACGGGTATGGATCTGGAGAAGCTGGAGGCTTTCCGTTCCGCATTAAAAGAGTCCCCGATTATTCTCGGGCTTGCAGCCCGGGGCATATGGGAAGGCCATTCCGGGCGCAGTACCGTCCACATAGGGCCCTATGAACTCGGCGGTGAACGTATCGACCGCGAGACTCGTCATTACACGATTCCCTATGGCGCCTGGCGCGAGGTCGAGGAGGCCGTTGGTTTCGAGGGGCCGACGGATCGTGCCGAGCCGGTGGAGATGGCATTGGGTGCGATCGCTGCGTGTCTGTGCAACAGCATCGCGCTTAATGCCCCGCGTAACGGCATCAAACTGGAGGGGCTGGAAATCAATGTCCGCACCGAAATCGACCCCAGTGTGTTGTTCGAAGTCAAAGGACCGGAATCGCACACATCGTGCATGCCCAAGATTGTCTCCGAGGTTAAGGTCAAGGGTGACATTTCCGACGATCAGCTAGACACGATCAAGCGACTGATAAGCTATTCGCCGGTGCATGGCATGATCGAGTACGCCAATACGGTGGAATCTAGGGTAACCCGGGCCTGATCAAGCTGGTGTCTGTCCGCCGTGTTGCGGGCGACGGACAGACCACCTCAATCATGGTTAAGGTATTGTTGCTGTTCGGCAAGCCAGTGGATCGGGCGGGGTTCGATCACTATTTCGAGCAAACACACCGCCCGCTGCTTGCCCAGCTTCCTGATCTAAAGGTGCTCCGAATCAACCACGTAGCCGGTGCAGTAACAGGAGAATCCCCTTTTTACCTTATCGTGGAGCTTGAGTTCAGCAGTGAAAAGATGATGAGAAATGGACTCAACTCAGAGTTAGGCCAAACCATGGCACAGGACTTCAGCAACTTTGCCTCAGGTGGCGTCACTGTTTTGCTTTGCCACTCACAAGTCACTTCACTCACTTAGTTCCTACAGTACCAGGAAACACTTGATCTATGTAACAACGCTTGCATCCAGCAAACGACACACTTACTTAGTATCGCACTAACATTAGTCGTAATAATGGGAATACCACGTTTTCAAGCGATCGCAGACAAAACCAGCTTGCTGCCTTTTATCTTTAATTAGAGATCGGTGCTCAAGAAGCCCGCAAACGACGCCCTGATCTTAGTGATGATGCGTTGCTTGAGTTGGTAAAGGCAGTACATGAGCTTTCTAGAAATCGCGCCTAACCCGAAAATCAATATCTAGGATGGCGAAGCGAAGGTACGTCACTAAAGCGACTAAGAGTTGTCCCAAGGCCCGCTTTCGGCCATTAGCGGGCATTCGAGCGCGTGCGGTTCCATGTTCTTGGAGATCGATGATACGCGCGCCAGCGGGGTGGCGGTGCAAGAATTATCAGATCCGTTGTGTACGGAAGGCCGGACAGCCTGCGGTCAAGACGATCTCATCAATAATGTAATCCCCAGCCTCACTTTTTCTTTTTGTGTTTGTTCTTCTTTTTCTTCATCTTTCCCGGCGGGTACTTCTTGACATGCTCTTTATAGTGAACGTAAGGCTTAGTCGTTTCCAGTTCCATCTCGACATAACTGCCGAGACTTACTTTTAACTTGCTCGGCAATGACGCCGAGATCTGCCAATTGTCGCTTTGCAGGTAAAAGTAAAGCCCTCTAGCGGTATCGTAGTAGACGGAATGGGACGGATAATATCGATATTGGTGTTTGGCTCGATATCCATGCGCCGGGGCATGGGAGGGGGGGCCGGCCTTCGACTGTTTTTTCACGCTTTTTTGTTTTACCGGTTCACCGCCTTTCCCCCATTGAATGCTGATACTGCCCCCGGCAAACGCAGTGCTGTTGATAGAAACGAGCACGCCACAGCTGAAAGCCAGCGCGATAGCGAGCATACGGTGTGCATTGAACCAATTCGATAGCATAGCCATGACCTAACCCCTTGTTCTTACGCTGATACCTGTTTGGAGTATAGTTCACCGGCGGGGATCAGGATGGCGCTCATCCTGGGTAGAATGGCCGCGTATCCGACTGGCCAGCGAGCAGCTTCCTGGAAAAAGCGGTTATGCGACCGTTTTAGAACTCAGACGAACGTACGAGCCGTCGCTCGTCGTGAAGGTCTCCTTTGGGTGGTGGTTTCCGGACACTGACGAACGGCTGCTTTCGTGCAAAAGCAGCCGTTCAGAGAGACACAGTGGGAATCCCCGAAATCCGCTTTAGATCAAGTACAGACTTTGCCATTCGGGCTCATTTGGCGCTACCTCTCCATTTCCACGGAGGCACTGGATTCGCTGAATTCCACAATCCGACTCCCTTTGTTTTTGCCCACCTTTCCAACCTGTTTAGTTCGTTTTGTCTTTCTTTCGGCAAATGCCGATAGGAATTTCTCATAACCCACGCGTGTCCCAACGTGACCATTCTTGCGTTCACATTCATCCACTTGGCTTCGTCGCCGTGTTGAACGTAAATTGTGGCAACGGTTCGTCCATACTGATCTTGACCGTGTTCTTCAAGAAGAATCCTGCGACCTCCAATCAGCTTGATTAGGCCGTATTTTGCAATATCCCCCCGATGGTGGTCTTGTTCTGGACAATCGATTGAGTCCAAACGAATCTTGATCTTCCGCCAAAATGTAGCAACGATAACGGTGTCGCCATCAATTACATGATGAACCTTCGCTGTCTGGTAGGGCTTCTTCTGTTCAGAAGCAGTCGTCCCGTGGCCGCTTCGCCGATTTCTCGCATGCGTGACGAGACCGATCACGACGATGACAGCAATCACTGTACCGAGGGCAATCAAACTGAATAGCAGTACTTGATCTTCCATTCTCCCCGCAACCTCAACTTTTCGCGCAGTTTTCGATTCCTTGTACTTCTGCAAGGTCCACGCAAGGTGCTTGACAGCGACTAGTGAGTCCGAGGGCTGGCTCGTAATGGGCAGTTGGTTATCACGCTGAAACTGACGGATCGCTCGTTCCGTTCTTGGGCCCATAACACCTGACTCCAGAGCCATGAGTCTCGTGTTTGGTGGCGTTTGCGGTTGCGGTAAGCGAACATACGGCAGGCAACAGAGCAATACTTGGCATAACGTCGCTTTGGTGTGAATGAC
>JAPUIX010000090.1 GCA_027296625.1 Gammaproteobacteria bacterium
GCTTTTACATGAGGGGGAATGACAAGTTCTCGGTATTCCTCACTCTGCCGCTCAAACAGTTCCCATGAGGGCATGCTCACCACACGAACCTTGATCCCATCGACTGTCAATCTTTCGTAGGCATCGATACACAGTGATACCTCACTACCGCTGCCTAGTAGCAAGACTTCAGGTTTACCGTCAATGGCGTCGGCCAACACATAGGCACCCTGTGCGAGCCCGGATGCTGGCGCGTATTTGGTGCGGTCAAGGGTTGGAAGCGCCTGCCTGCTAAGAATCAACGCTACTGGTTCGTGATGCAGTTGCATGATCACACACCAGGCCTCAGTCACTTCGTTGGCATCAGCTGGTCGCAAGGTGATCAATCCCGGAACGGCTCGCAGGGATGCAAGTTGTTCAATGGGCTGATGGGTTGGTCCGTCCTCGGCAACGCCTATTGAGTCATGAGTGAAGATATGAATCACCGGAATTTCCATCAGCGCGCTGAGCCTGATGGCCGGTCGGGCGTAGTCGCTGAAAATCAAGAAACCCGACCCATAGGGCCGTATCTTTGAGAGCGACAACCCATTCAGGATCGATCCCATAGCGTGCTCGCGAATCCCGAAATGTAAATTGCGCCCCCCATAGTTTTCAGCAGTGAAATCGCCGGCACCTTCGAAGGAAAGACGGGTTTTGGTCGATGGGGTCAAGTCAGCCGAACCTCCGATCATCCATGGAACATTCTTAGCGATTGCATTGAGGACCTTGGCTGAAGCTTCGCGTCCAGCCATACCCTTTCGATCCGGGGAAAACGACGGCAATCCTTTGTCCCATCCATCAGGTAGCTGGCGATGCTGCATCTTATACAGGTGATCGGCCAACTCTGGATATCGTGCTTTGTAATCATCAAACTTCGCCATCCACGCTTCACGTAGCTCGTGACCGCGCTTGCCAAACCCCTCCTCGAAGTGATCGTAAACGTCTTGAGGCACTAAGAACTTTGCATCCTCTGGCCACCCGTACCGTTTCTTGGTCAGCCTAATCTCATCCTCGCCTAACGGCTCGCCGTGCGCTGCGTGGGTGTCTTGCTTATTGGGCGAGCCCCATGCGATATGACTATCAACAATGATGAGGGTCGGTCTATCGTCTGTGTTCTTGAATGTCCTAAAAGCTCGTTCGAGCGTTTCCAGGTCATTCGCGTCCCCGACGCGGGTGACGTTCCAACCGTAGCCGATGAAGCGCGTTGCCACATCTTCACTGAATGCCCAGGCAGTGTGACCCTCAATTGTTATCTTGTTGTTGTCGTAGATCCAACAGAGATTGGAGAGACCAAGGTGGGCGGCCAGTGAAGCAGCCTCGCCAGACACTCCTTCCATCATACAGCCATCACCACAAAGAGCATACGTTTCATAATTGAACAATTCGAAGCCGGGGCGGTTAAAGTACTGAGCCATCCACCGCTCGGCCATGGCCATGCCTACACTTGTTGCAACACCCTGACCCAAGGGACCAGTTGTGGTTTCAACTCCAGATGTCCAGCGGTACTCCGGATGACCGGGGCATTTACTGTGGAGCTGGCGAAAACACTTAATATCATCGAGGGGTACCGATAACTCGCCTAGTCTTTCGTATTTGGGATTTACGGCTTTCACGCGGGCCAGGTGCAGCATGGAATACAGTAGCATCGACGCGTGGCCAACAGAAAGAACAAATCGATCCCGATTCGGCCAGATCGGGTCGTTAGGATCAAATCGCAAGAACCTCTGCCAGAGGCAGTAAACCACTGGCGCCAAGGCCATTGCCGTTCCGGGATGGCCCGAGTTGGCTTGTTGCACAGCATCTATTGAAAGCGTGCGAATGGTATTTATGGACAATTGATCGATGGTCGCGCTTTCTGTTGTTAGATTTTTCATTCTAGTTCTCCTCAATCAGCGATTTAGCGTGGACGATTCGTAACCAAACAAAATCTCGTTAACGTTGCCTTAAGCTGTGGGCCGGTCTGGCGTGGTCCGTGCGTATACACGGGCCGTCACCGAACGGACCGTCACCTTCAAGGCATTGTTATGCCTCCGCTCGGTTTGACACTCGGAGCCCGCAATTCTTCGTCAAGACGCTCCGCGATGAAGATTTTGAGAAACGATTGGTACGGGACGTCTCTCTTGTTGGCGAGTCGCTTCAACGCTGCCAACATTATGGCTGGGAGTCTGAGCGAGATAGACATTCTGTCAAGAGGTCCTTCAAACGCGTAATGACCAGGAGCCGTGGAGACTTTCAACTAACTTTGGGCTTGACTCCGGAAGTCGGCAGAAGGAGAAGCTTTTTCTGCTCCGCGGCTTCGCGCCACTCACGACTGTCGTGGGCGAGCACAGGCTCCCGCAATATCGGATGACCGCGCTCCCGCTCCCAGCGATCGAAATCCGGCGCGCGGGTCAGCATCATCTTGACCATGAAGGCAAGAGCGCCGGGCTTCGTGCCCGCACGCAGGCCACGTGCAATCAGATCAGGCTGGGCGATGTATCGTTTAGCAATCGTCTCGAAAGACTCCGGTGGCCTGCCGCAGATC
>JAPUIX010000091.1 GCA_027296625.1 Gammaproteobacteria bacterium
GACACAGAATCGCATGAAATATCCATCATTTAAGAAACCTCTGTCAAGAGGTGTTTTACCCGCAAACGTTGCCTCTCCGGCAACCTATCCAGCTATTGGCCCGCCGCCTATTTCGTCCACGGACCACCTTCGGGCTCCTCACTGCCGTTAGGATTGAATTAAACAACGCTTTAATTGCCGTCAACTTTCGGTCCACGTCTCGTCGGAATATTCAAAAGGATCAAAATCTAGGACGACGCCTTTGCCTTGCTCTTTAAGCCTGTCATAGATTAGGCCTCCAATGGCTGCCGCACCCATGCCCCAAAAGGCGCAGTTTTTAAAGTAAGTGATTTGAGCGTCACTAGTACGTCCCTGTTTTTCGCCCCGAATGACCTGTCCTGCGTCAACGATCTTGCTGGCCAAAACCGGAATTTCCAATGATATGTCCCAAAATACGGCCGTTTGATCAAGCTCCTCTTGTCCCCAAACGTTAGTCATAAGCACATCAGCGCGATCTAATGTCTTGTTGTCGATTTCGCGTCGCATCTGCTTGACGAAACCACGCTTGAGGAGGCCGACATTGCTTGAGACGATGGAGGTTACATGCTGACCGGCTCTCAACCAGTTCCCCTCAAAGACAGGCACATTGGAGTTCGTCACGCATAGGATGACATCGGCATCCCGGATGACCTCGCGTGAGCCGTCAACTGCTATAACTTCGATGCCGAGAACCTCCGACATCTCCTTGGCAAACTTTTCTCGATTGGCTGGAGTTGGGCTAAAGACTCGGGCTTTTTTAATCGTAGGGCGAATACACGTTAGGGCCAAAAGATGATGTCTGGCTTGATCTCCCGCTCCGAAGACCCCTGCCACCTGGCAGTCCTTTCTCGCCATGAGATCGGTCCCGATCATAGATGCGCAGGCTGTGGGCATTGCCACAACACTATTGGCATAAGGCAACTCCTTGGGGTGCATTTCCCCGATAAGGATCAACTTGAGAGCCCCGTTGTTCGGATTATAGAGGACCAAGACGGGGCGGCCCCGGCGAGGATAGCGCTGTTTATCGCCGAAGATTCGGACCAACTCTGCGTGGACCATAATCCCCGTCATCCCGTATTCCGGTGTGCCGCCTTGATGAAGCGTGATGCGGACATTCTTGGGCGTATGCGTTCTTCTCCGCAACTCGCCAAGGAGCGGATCGTGGGCCCAGTTGCGAAAGGCCTCCAACATGGCCTTAACCGCCTCCGACATTTCCAGGATGCCGCAGTGGTCCGCCGGTTGCGCTAAAATAGCCTTTGTCTCCATTCGTATCCCTCTCCTACTGGTTGAGGGGCCGCGGGCCCTTGAAAAACGACCGGGCAACCTCCGCCTCACCCATTCGGAAACGTGCAATCACGTCCTCCAGCTTTTCAACCCACTCGTCTTGCATTACTCCCTATGGTGATCGATCGACATGTAAATTGCGCCAGGTCGGACGCAATTGTAACGCATCTGCCGGGGACCCCTTCAGCTATTTGTACCCGTTTGAAATTTTTTACAACCCGTACAGCGCTCTGGCATTGTCGCTCAGGATCTTCCGCTTCACTTCAGGCGACAAGTCCGTCCTCGCTTTGAACACCGTGATGGCATCGACGTCGCTCGATGTGTCGATGTGCCCATAGTCGGTTCCAATGACAAGGCAGTCTTCCCCTGCTTGCTGCGTGATATAGGGTAAGTCGTCGGAGTTTTCACAGGTGACAAACATTCCAAAGTCGCGTGCGAGGTTATCGGACCATTCGCGGCCGTTCGTTTTGTAGCGATTCTTGACTTCGTGTATCACCCAGGGCAACCACTGCGAGCTGGCCTCGATGAAGCCCCAGCGCAGTTGCGGAAATACCTGAGGTATTTCGCTGAGCATCACATCGCAAAAAGCAGCCACCGTGGGTATTCTAAAACGGTGTAAGGTGGCCGCGTTCGGTACAGGATGGCGATACAGATCGGTGAGCCACGGGTTGCCATTGGCGATGTGGATGGCAATCGGCATATCGAGGCGGCTCGCCTCTTCGTAGATTGGGTAGAAATAAGTGTCAACGAGCAGACGGTTGCCTTCAACCGGACGCATCAGCACAGCACAAGCGCCGTTTTCCTTGGCGAAGCGAATTTGGTCCAGCGCATCGGTCATGCTCATCGTCGGGGCCATGCATGACCACCGCAGACGGCCTTTTCCCTGGCGCCAGATATCGGCCAGCCAGCGGTTCCAACTTTTGCACAGAGCTACTTCCACCGCGGCTCGGTCCGTGGCCGATTCGATGAAGATGGTGTTGTGCAGTACCTGGACGTTGACGCCGCTTTGGTCCATGTGCTCCAGGCGTAGATCGACGTTGCCTAGCTCGCGGGACTCCAGGTCGTCAGCAAACCTACGGCCAACCTGTTGGGACCGTTTCTCCAGCGCAGCGTTGGAAAAAGCGGGGAAGCGAAATCCCTTCACCCTGCCATCGATGAGCCAGAACTGAAGTTTCACTCCAGCCTCTTCGCGGGTTTCGAGGGCTACAGGGCGATACTGCCTGTCCGACGGGTCCATAAAGTCCCAAGTGCGGGCAGACTCCACCACATGGGCGTCTGCGTCAATGACGAGAGTATCCGTATCGGTTTCCATAAGCTCATCCCTCCAGCGCGGGATTCATAGCCCTTGTAGTATAGGCTCCCTAACTTATTTTATTAACAACAGGGGGTTCTTTGACCTGACCCCTTTCTGCCGATGGAGGTTCTGCGCCTGCCCAGCCTTCTCCCGAAATATCAATCATGACACCGTCGGGACCCTTATACTTCTCCTCAAAACAGGTCGTGACAGTATCATGCGGGCGCGTCTGGCGATACTCTGCCCCCGCCTCTACGAGCTTCCCGCGGATTTGTTCTAT
>JAPUIX010000092.1 GCA_027296625.1 Gammaproteobacteria bacterium
TCGAAGCTTGCGCGTCAGCATGTCACTGTAAGCCTTTCCGGGGATGGAGGCGATGAGCTGTTTGGTGGCTACACGCGTTACTTCTTGGGGCAAAGTATCTGGCAGAAGATTGGCTGGGCGCCCACGGGCGTGAGGCGTCTCGGGTCAAAGGTCCTTACCAGTGTGTCGACGGGGACATGGGATCGATTATTGCGGCGGACAGAGTTCCTCATGCCCCGCGCCAGCGGGTTGGAGATCACTGGTGATAGAACACATAAGCTTGCGGAGATCCTTAGGGTCACCGGTCCGGAGCAACTGTACCGCAGCTTAGTTTCGCACTGGAAAGATCCGCAGTCAGTCGTGATCGGAGGCCAGGAGCCCCTCACTGCCCTCACAGACAATAACCGGTGGGCTAATCTGCCGCACTTTACGCAGTGGATGATGTATATGGACCTGGTGACATACTTGCCAGACGACATTCTCGTCAAAGTAGACCGAGCGAGCATGGGTGTAAGTCTTGAGGCGCGGGTCCCGCTTTTGGACCACCGTGTCGTCGAGTTTGCTTGGCGCGTGCCGTTATCAATGAAAATTCGCAATGGTGGGAGCAAATGGCTCCTGCGTCAGGTACTTTACAACTACGTTCCCCGCGAGCTAATCGAGCGGCCGAAAATGGGCTTCGGTGTGCCTATCGATAGCTGGTTGCGCGGCTCGTTGAAGGACTGGGCGGAGGCACTGCTCGCGGAAGACCGCCTCAAACGCGAAGGGTACTTCAACCCGCAACCCATCAGGCAGAAGTGGTCCGAGCATCTTTCGGGCACGCGCAACTGGCAGTATCACTTGTGGGATGTCCTTATGTTCCAGGCGTGGCTTGAAGAGAGTAAGTCCCACCGGGCCACGGTACCAAGCTCTCTAGCTGTTTGAGAGCTTACATACGCGGCTATAGCATTGTCGATCACAGTTACGGAACAGCATGACTGCCACCCATGGTCTGCGCATTATGCACTTGATAACCGATCTGGACATTGGTGGCGCCGAGACCATGCTTGCCAGGCTGGTTGCGACCATGGATCGGCAACGGTTCGACAATGTTGTCGTGTCGATGATGACCGGCGGTGCGCTGCGCCCAGTCATCGAGGGAGAAGGCATCAGGGTAACGGACCTCGGTATGCGTCGCGGCATGCCAAATCCAATGGCATTGTTTCGGTTGCACCGAATGCTACGCGGCGAGCAGCCCGACATTCTGCAGACATGGCTTTATCACGCTGACCTGATTGGATCGCTCGCCCGGCGATCGGCACGTACGCCTGTGCTCGCATGGAATCTACGTACTTCCCACTTGAAATTGTCAAGATCTACTGCGTTGGTGGTAGGTGTGCTAGCCCGATTGGCACATTTGCCCGACGTCGTGATATTTAATTCCAAAGCAGGCCAAAATGTACATACACGCATGGGTTACCGGCCTCGACGTGCCGAGGTCATACCGAACGGCATCGATGTTGAAAGATTTCGGCCGAGCGGAGAAGCGCGCGCTCAGGTGAGAACTGAGCTTGGCCTTTCTGCGGGCACTTTGTTGATTGGACTTATTGCACGGTACGACCCGGCGAAGGATCATGCAAACTTTCTCAGAGCAGCTGGTATGCTGGTTAGAACTCGGCGCGATATTTTTTTTGTTTTGGTGGGACGAGGTGTCGATAGTAAGAATGCGGAGCTAGAAGCAGCGATTAGCGAGCAGCAACTAGATGAGCGTATTTGTCTGTTAGGGGAGCGCACTGACATACCAAGACTAACAGCGGCGCTCGATATCGCGACTTCATCTTCATCGGGGGAGGGGTTCCCCACTGTTGTCGGCGAGGCGATGGCCTGTGGTGTTCCATGCGTAGTCACGGATGTAGGGGATTCTAGGTTGATCGTCGATGAAACTGGGCGAGTGGTGTCAGCCAGAGACCCGGATGCTTTAGCGAGTGCATGGCGCGAGCTTCTCGAGATCGGCGCGAAAGGGAGGGCGGACCTTGGCGCTAAGGCTCGTGACCGTATCGAAAAGCATTACAGTTTATCGGCCGTTGTCCGGCGGTACGAAGCCTTATACGAAGAACTTGCTGAGGATGCGCAGCTGTCTCGGCCGCATGCACGGCATCTACCGACGTATAAGTACCCGGGGACTCACGAGCCGCGTTAAGTGGTCTTGCTGTCATGCTCGTTGCCATTGCCGGAGGCACAGGTTTTGTCGGGCGGCACCTTGTCTTAGAGAATCTAGAAGCGGGCAATTCCGTTCGTGTGTTGACCCGGCGTTCTTCGAGCGCTGTCGAGTTGCCAGACGGAGTGAAACTGTACAGGGGTGATCTAACGCAGGATATCGAGATCTTGCCCAGCTTCGTCGATGGCGCAGACGTGGTCTTTCACTGTGCAGGCGAGATCATTAACAAGGACGACATGTACGGGATAAACGTACAAGGTACGCGCAATCTATTAGACGCCGCGTCGAACAGCATTGGGCACTGGGTACAGTTAAGCAGTGTGGGGGTCTATGGTCGATATCGGGATGCGGTCATTACCGAACAAACTCCTGAGAGGCCGGTAGGAATCTACGAGGAAACTAAAGCGGAGGCGGACCGGCTTGTTCAGGCGACAAGCGCGAAGGGCCTTATAAGCTGTACGATTCTTCGACCGTCGATCGTATTTGGCCCCGAGATGCCCAACCGATCTTTGGTTAAGTTGGCAACAATGGTCAAACGCGGTTTATTCTTTTTTATTGGGCCGCCGGGGGCGTCAGCAAACTATATTCACGTCAAAAACGTAGTAGAGGCACTGCTCCAGTGTGCTTGTATACCGCACAATAGTGGGCGAATCTATAACCTCTCCGATTGGTGCACACTTGAGGAGTTTGTGGAGATGATTGCTCGGTGCGTGGGTAGGACTATGCCTAAGCTGAGGTTGCCGGAGCGTCCGGTTAGGTGGATAGTGCGCAGACTGGAAACGGTCCCAGGTATGCCGCTCACTGATGCAAGAATCGATGCGTTAGTGAACCGTTGTAGGTACTCGTCGACCCGTATCGAAGAAGAGCTTCACTATGTCCACAAAGTGTCTATGGGGGAAGGCCTCCGCGAGAGCATAGCATCCTGGCAGCTGTGCAGACTTTAATCGCCGCTGAGGGCTTTTTCAGAACTGGTCTTTTATTTGCTGTGTCAACTGAGTCCTCCGCACGAAAGGTTGATGTTGGGAAGAAAAGCGCTATTGAAGGCGTCAAGGTTGCGCGTATTTCAACGATATCGTATTTCGCTGTATCGCAACTTAAGAATCAGATTGAGTGTTTGAGAGATCAAGGTATGCAAGTCGCACTAATTTGTTCTGAAGGACCAGAGTTGTCAAACGTGCGATTTGGTGCTGGACTCAGCTATGTTGCGGTTGACCTGGCGCGCGATTTTTCCCCGGCAAAAGACCTTGTTGCTCTGTTTTTACTGATACGGATATTCCGACAATATCGGTTCGCTATTGTGCATTCCACTACACCGAAGGCGGGCTTGCTGACGGCAATCAGCGGGTTCATTTGCCGTGTGCCTGTGCGATTACACACTTTTACTGGACAACGCTGGGCAACGCTAAAGGGGGCGATGCACTGGCTGAGTCGCATTAGTGACAAGGTGATCGCGCGATTGAATACATGTTGTTATGCCGATAGCGTTAGCCAGCGTGAACTGCTCATAAGAAAGAAAATCGTACCGGCAAGAAAGATTGGCGTCATTGGCAAGGGGTCGCTTGCGGGAGTCGATTTGGACCGCTTCAGTCGGGCAAAATGGGCGAGTTCAGCGGCAGAGACTAGGCGGAATTTATCGATCAGTGACAGTTCTAAGGTTATTCTGTTTATTGGACGTATCACCGGCGATAAAGGTATAGGGGAGTTGCTTTCCGCCTTTGGTCAGCTGTCAAATCTTGATTACGACGCAGATCTGGTATTGTTAGGTCCGCTAGATCCCGACTATGAGGGCATCTTTTCTCATGCTTCGAGGCCCACGGCCACTAATCCCAGAATACATTATCTCGGCTATAGAGATTGCCCAGAGCGCTATCTTGCGATCACCGACGTGCTCTGCTTGCCGAGCTATCGCGAAGGCTTTGGAACGGTAGTCATCGAGGCGGCCGCCATGGCCGTACCTACGGTTGGGACAAAAATTACTGGTCTTTGCGACGCCATAGTTGATGGCGTAACAGGAATTCTAGTGCCACCGCGCAATGAAACTGCTTTGTTTAATGCATTGAGGCGATTACTCGAAAATCCAGAGCTGCTATCAAAATTAGGATCGGAAGCAAGGGCGCGGTGTATTACCGATTTCGATGCAAAACTTATAAACGGTGGCTTGCTGGATGAGTATGCGCGCCTCTTGCAGCACCATTTTAGTCGAAAGCGACGGCGAAAATGATTTACTGGTTCCGGTAGAGGATCTGGATGCTTTGACCGTGGTGTTGGAGCGCTTGATTCAAGATGCTTCACTAAGACGACGCATGGGGAAGGGTCGCTGAGGCTGAGTCTGGTCTCGCGAAAGTGTTAGCGAAAACGACTATCAATGTACCAGGATTTTCTCAGTCACGTGGCAAATACAAAAGGACTTGTTAGCAATACACCTAAGTGTACGAATCGCTAAAGGGAAAATCCGTCCTCGTCACAGGCGCAAGTGGATTTATAGGCCCTCGTCTCGTCCAAGCTCTGTTGCAACGGGACGCTGAAGTATCGACACTAGTTCGGAATTCATCGCAAGGCGTCTCACCTGGCGCCGACAAAATCGTGGGCGATCTCTGTGATCCCGATAGCCTGTCCGGCGTTTGCAAGCACGTTGATGTAATTTTTCATGCAGCCGGTTACGCACACACATGGGCAGAGTCCTCGCAGGAGGATGATAGACTGCAGTGGTCTGTGAATGTTAATGGTACGCAGGCATTACTGGAAGAAGCAGGTCGGGCTGGGGTGAGCGAGTTTATTTTTCTTAGCAGCGTGAAGGTGATCGGTGGAGATAATGAGATTTGCATAAACGAGCAATGCAATATCCCACCGGAAACATCTTATGGGCGCGCGAAACTCGAATCTGAACGTGGGGTTTTAGAAGCAGGCCATAGATTAGGAATGCACGTGTGCAATCTGCGTCTCGCTTTGGTTTACGGACCGGGCGTCAAAGGCAATCTGTGGCGGATGATCGAAGCCGTACGACACGGCAGGTTCCCGCCGCTACCTGAGACGGGCAACAAGAGATCGATGGTGCATGTAGACGACGTGGTTCAGGCTGCGTTGCTGGCAGCGACATCCACCCGTGCTAATGGCCAGACCTACATTGTCACGGACGATCAAACTTACTCTACACGATATATTCAAGAGTCTATTTATCGCGCCCTGGGTAAGCGTGTACCCAGTTGGTCGGTACCAATATTCGTTCTTCGGGCGATCGCCAAGATTGGTGATTTGGTTAGCCTCATAACTAGGCGCCGCTTTGTGTTTGATTCAGATGCCCTCGAGAAGTTGCTCGGGTCAGCCTGGTATAGTGCAGAAAAGATTAAACGCGAGTTGGGCTATCGTCCTAAGCGCGCGTTTGATGACGCGATCGAGGAGATGGTTTCACACTATAAGGGCCAGGGAGCATGAGTTTCATGTTAGGCGCGTTAGCTTTTTTCAGTGCTGCGAAAATTGAGACTTGCGATGGGCGTGGCTGCAAAGGAAAAGGCCATGAAGTTATTTGATGCTGAGTGCGTCACAGCCAATATATTGAAAGAATACAACAGGCTTGCCGATCTTTCTTTGGCCCATGGCTAGCTGGATCGTGAGCTTTTAACCGGCGCGCTTTAGGCGCTATGTCAACGGCGTGGTCTGGCATAAATAGCTAGCCGCGGGAGTCGTTAGACTGTAGGGGCGGGATATCAGAGCAGGGTGGAATATTGCAGTTGAAAAGGACCAACAAAGTCGCAAAGGCTACCAAAATAGACTAGACTTAGCTAAGTCCGTGTTGTGGGCAGGAGCTTCGAGTGGAAAAGGTCAATATTCATAAGGCAAAAACACAACTGTCCCGCCTGGTGGAAAATGCCGCGGCAGGGGAAGAAATCATCATCGCCAAAG
>JAPUIX010000093.1 GCA_027296625.1 Gammaproteobacteria bacterium
CCTGTAATTTTCACGGAGGTACGAGGATACGCGCAGCCACGGTTGCGACCCGCATAGGAAGGCGGGGCGACCGGCCGCCAATTCGAGCATTCCCTCGAGACAACGCAACAACGCACGGGGCTTTTCCGACCGCTCCTCGCAGGCCGCAAGAACATCGGCGAGTGGCGGGAAGAACCTTGCGTTGCTTAGAAGATGTTCAGTCGCCTCGTTCACCACGACCGCCGGATACGAGGCCAGATGTTCGGCATAAAGAAGCACTTGAGCCTGCCGGTCGTCTTCGCTCAGATCTCGAGACGCCGTACCGAGCCGCAGCTTGTGAAGGGCCCTCAGGATAGTCTCCGGGCCCGCCGGCAACATCGCCTCGACCGCCATGGCATGCGCCTGCTTGATGTCTTCCACCGGCGGCATCTTTGCTCCTTTCTTAATCGTATAACCCTCCAACCAGCCCCCTTCACGGTGCCTTGGCAGGGGGTGCCACTGGCGGGCGTCATGGGCTCAATTGTTTTAGCGGCAGACCCACCAACTGAGTTGGCTATGTTTACCGGCGTAAACCATTCTTTCGGCATGCCCGCCGCGAGGAGCGCCGACTGGCCACTCGGTGCATGCATATGCGAAAACTCTTTTACGTTATCCCTGCCTCTTGAATTTGGTCACTCAGTTTGAGATTCTGGGTGGTTGAGATTGCTCTGCCGGCGGGCTTTTTTGGCATCTCACCAGGGACACGATCCTGAATAGATACGGGGAATTCCTCTGGCGTGGCGTATCCCGGGGTGTCATCTCGGGGCTATTGTCCGGAACATGATCAGTCAATCTCGTAACGTCTTAGACGAGCCTTCTGGCAGGTGATGAGAAAAAGGAAAGCAGAATTGTTTGACAGATAACGTTTCCAGAGCCTACGCGGTTCCATTGCCAGGCGGAAAAGCCACTCAAAGCCACTGCGCTGTATGAAACGTGGCGCTTGCCGTTTTATGCCTGCGTGAAAATCGAAAGCCGCACCGACTCCGATGAGTACAGGGGATCGAATACGATCACGGTGGTCTGCCATCCACCTCTCTTGTTTAGGAGTGCTAAGACCTACCCACACAATGTCAGCCCCGCTGTCGTTGATCATATCAACAACCTGCTTATCTTCTTTCTTGGTTAAGGGACGAAATGGTGGTGAATAAACGCCTGCGATCTGAATTCCGGGAAACCGGCGCTTGAGATTCGCTTCAAGGCGCGAGAGAGCCAAATCCGTAGCGCCGTAAAGGAAGTGCTTGTAGCGTATTTCAAGTGACCTCTCGATGACAGCGAGCATGAGGTCCGGACCATAAACGCGCCCGACACGGCGATGTCCGGCGTATTTGAGGAGCCAGACGAGGGGCATGCCGTCCGGTGTTACGAGGCCAGCGGTATTATGAATGCGGCGAAGATTCTCATTCCGCTGGCTTTCCATTATGCCATGTACGCCGGTGACGCAGACATATCGTAATTCTCGTTTTTCAAGCCATTGATCTATGATTTCAAGGGCAAGCTTCATGTTGATGGCGCTAACACCAACACCCAAGATATTCCCTCGCTGTATGTTTTCAGGATCTACAGGCATTTAGAGTCTAGTCAACGATGTCCACCTCAGTGAGGCCCGGAGAGAGGATTTTCAGACGGGACGCATGACCGAGAGCGTTTTTCTTCAATGGCCTCGTCGTATATTTGAATCAGCTGCTGATAATTGGGTGTTGGGCTATATCTGTCCTCGTATGTGCGCCGAGCGTTTTGGCCCATGCGGCGAAGCTCCTCGGGATGACTATCAGCCCATTGAAGCTTCGCCGCTAGGTCTTCTGGCGAACCTGGCTCAAAATGAAGTCCAGTTACGCCATCTTCGACGATCTCCGCCAGAGCACCGAGACGTGACGCGATGACTGGAAGGCCGTTGGCAAATGCTTCGACCAGGACCATGGGAAACCCCTCGTACCAAATCGAGGGCACCACAAGAAAACCCGAAGTCCGCATAGCGACAAAGATCGCGTCTCTATGCTGATATCCTTGAAAACGAACGTTCTCGGGAGCGGAGTGCTGAAGACTTTTTGCAAGCCGCCCGTCGCCCAGTACGTCTATGCATAGATCCAGGCCACGACAGGCGGAAAGTAGGACGGAGAGCCCTTTCTCTTCAGTAAGTCGTCCGACAAACAGTCCGTCGCGCCGTCTTTCCGCGCGGTGGTCGGGGCAGCCTGGATCCGGAACGAAGTTAGGCTTGACGGCGAACTTATGGGCTGGCAAGCCGCCCTGAACGAACTTGTCGCGCGCAAAATTAGATAGAGCAATCCACCTGTCCACTTTGTTTTGCCATGTTCCGAGAGCTCGGTGGACGGCCAGCATTCCCGTGACCACCGTACTGGCAGCACGACTTGAGCGGTAACACCCATGCAGCATCCCCGGCCAAGACACTACCTTATTAAGACAGTCTTCACAGGTATGTCCGTTGCGGAATAATGTCGCGTCGACACAAAGCAGTCGATAGTTGTGCAAGGTTTGAACCACAGGGACGCCCTCATTGTGCGCTGCGTAATACGCTGCCGGCGAGATCAACGGAAAGGTGTTATGAAAGTGAACCAAATTCGGACGGATTTGTCGAAATAGAGCGCACATCCTTCGCGCCTCGGATCGTCGCCACACGGTGCCAGCAGCTAAAGCCAGACGGTTCATATGTGCAATGTCGTCGTTGTGGACGGTGTATCGATGCACTGAATGGCCCCTCTCTTCGAGTAAATTGGCCTCGGTATTGAACACCAGGTCCTCACCGCCTGGTGTCTGATAGTAGTTATGAACGAGAACAATATTCATGTTTATTTGACATTCAGAGGGGCCAAAGATTCGTGAAATAATTTCAGTTGCATGATGCATTGAGATATGAAGATTCCGATCATCACACCAGTCAGCCCTTGCCAAGCGATAAGCGGGTACGCGGCGATCACACTAAAAAAGGTGGTCGCGAGATGTGCCATCAAAATTGGTCGCGTGTGCTCTAGGGTCTGGAGTGCTGTGCGAAAGATGAGATCCATGCAAGCGACAAGAGAGATCAACGCATACCATTGAAGGATAAAGCCGTAACCAAAATAAGCTTCGCCAAACGCGAGTCGGAGCCAAAATTCGGGAGCAGCAGCGGCGGCGCACGTAACGATGGTCGTCGCGGCCACAACTAGCCACGTGATCTGCCGAAGGTATGCCCGAAGGGCGGCTAGTCCGCCGCTTTGCATATGCCACGCGGCTCGTGGTAGGACAGCGTTTCCAAGCCCGTTAAAGAAGACGCGTAGCACGCCCATGATCGTCTGAGCTGCTTTCAGAGCCCCTACCGGGCCCGCGCCCAGCATCGCCCCTGCAGCAAGGATAAAGATATTACCCGACGTCCAATGTAAAAGAGCGGACAATAGGAGCCATTTACTGAAGTTCCAGTGTAGCCGGGTCACCCTGTGAAAGGTACTGATGCGCCACGCGAGTTGACCCATAGTGAGGGCACCAATTCCTGCGGCAAGCGCGGAGGTTGCTCCTAGTATCCATAGCGCGTCAACGCTGCTAAGGGTGGTTACGCGGAAAAGAAGTATTAAGACTAAAAGCTGCCCCACGTAGCAAATCATATCGTTGACGAATGCAGTGCGGACGTTACCAAGCGTGAAGAAATAGCGCCTCATAAAATCCTGGGTGATAAAAGCGGATGCCGCAAAAGCACATGCAAGGAGAAACTCTCCAATGTTCCAACTAGGCGCAAACTCCGTTAGTAATAAACCGCCCCCCATTATGGAAATGAAGGTTAGTATTGCGAAAAAAAGTTGATGAACACAGAGCACGCCGTAATAGTAACGAACCTCTGCACTACTCTGTTTTGGCCCAAGGCTCATCATTGGCATAAGGATCACCGCAGCGTGCAGGCTGCTTGCGAAAAGCACCGCCATCCAGGCCAAGCTGAACCGACCGAATTCTTCGATTCCAAGATAACGCGCTAACAGTATGGCTCGGGAAAAGTGGGCGCCACTAATCATAGCTTGATCGGCCAGGGCCCAATTAATGTGCCTATGCTTTCGGAGAAATTGGATAGCGGACTCAAACATTAGGAGCCGGGTTATTTTGGTGTAGCCGAAACACTACATGTTGTAAATGTATCGGGTGACACCAAACTACGGTTGTTTTTCTCCCGAGAAAGGTATCATCAAAATATTCAACACTATTTAGATGAGGCACTTACACTCGTCAATCGCTCACAATAATATCTCTTGGCACTAAGGACGTAGTATATTTTTTTACAGGCGGCAAAGGTTAGCTGGAAGGCCAATTGAATTCGAAAGATTGGTCGGCGAATTAATGACCAAATTTTTCAGCAAAGGTAACTGTGGAAGAAACCAAGTGGTTGTTTACTCGTGATATTTGTTTCATCTTAATGATATGAATCGCGAGAGTAGCACCAAATGAAATTAGAAGAGGGAAATGGATCGAATGTGGGACAAAGCAACCGACGTTGTGCTTGTGACCGGCGCGGGAGGATTCATCGGTGGTCATTTGGTATCAGATCTATTGCGTCAAGAGTGCCGCAACGTTCGTGCAGTAGATTCAAAGCCCTTTGATGAATGGTACCAGCTATTCCCGGAAGCCGATAATCAGCAACACAATCTTGTTGAGAAAGCAGCCTGCTCTGAAGTGATGAAGGGGGTTGATATTGTTTTTAATCTGGCGGCCGACATGGGAGGAATCGGATTTATCGAGACCCATAAAGCCGAGTGTATGATCTCTGTCTTGATAAGCACACATATGCTGATGGCTGCTCGGGATTGTGGGGTCAAGCGGTTTTTCTTTAGCTCATCAGCGTGCGTCTATCCGGATTACAAGCAATCCTCCGAGAATGTTCCGCCGCTCAAGGAATCGGATACGTACCCGGCTATGCCCGAAGATGGCTACGGCTGGGAGAAGCTTTTCAGCGAGCGGATGTACCGACATTTCTCAGAAGATTTTGGACTGGAAACTCGGGTCGCCCGTTATCATAACGTGTATGGCCCGATGGGTGCGTACAGTGGAGGGCGTGAAAAAGCGCCGGCAGCGATCTGCCGTAAGGTGATTGAGGCCGTGTTATCAGGTCAACATGAGATAGAAATATGGGGCGACGGAGAACAAGTACGCAGCTTTATGTTCATCGACGACTGCCTGAAAGGGACTCGCTTGATAATGGAAAGCGACGTCGATTACCCTCTCAATTTGGGGAGCAGTCAACTGGTAACGATTAATCAGTTGGTGGACATAGCCGAGTCGT
>JAPUIX010000094.1 GCA_027296625.1 Gammaproteobacteria bacterium
GTGAACTGCCATCTGAGATCCACGTTGTTAACCGCAGCAAGCGGATTGGACGCGTTCTCTTCTGCCGCGGCCATACTTGTCACGAGCGTCAAGCCAAAAGCGAGGAAATATTTTCGCATCACGTATCCGAGCTGCATCTGCGTTGTGACGCCATTCGCCGGGAGCGAGATCGAACGCCAAGATTTTCAGCGCTCGACCTCATTGCCGGTGCAAGGTCTCAGTTGTGGCGCCGACGGACCTGGAGCACCGGAAGCGGGCCAGTCCATTGATCGCGGCGCGTTCCCTAGAAATCGATCCACACACCTTTTACGCTACCGGCTTTTCGCAGTCCGTATCACCGCGGGCCAGACAAAGCTGATAGCGCATGATCTGGGCGTAGAGCTTCATGATTTTGTTGACATCGGCCCAGCCATTCAACTGATCCTCGTTGAGGACCTTGCCCCCGGCGCGAGAATCGATACCGGCGCCAAACAGCTCCCGCGTATCGGCGTCTCGCACTTCAAACTCGATTTTGAGCTGCCCGGTAAAGGATGGTTTTCCGGTCACGTAACTGGCAAGTTTGGTCGCCACGACGCCAACCGGAACGATCGTCGAGATGGTATCCAGGGCCACACTGCTCTTCGTCGCTCGGACTATGGCGACCTGAAATCGCAAGGTATTGGGTCCCGGTGCGGCAACCAGCTCGTAATCCTTGCTGAGTTCGCTGGCGAGGAGGGCATGAAAGTTATTCACTAACGTTTGCGCATCTTCCGCGTCGATAGCATCATCCGAGTCCTCCCCTACGAACGATACGACGGGATCGAGGAGAATCTTGTCGTGTCGTGAAATATCCATATCTTTGTTTATGTAGCCCAATCCGGCTCGAACCGAATCGTTGGTCGGCTCCAGCTTCGCATAGACCTCGTCCGTCAAGAAACCGGCTGTTTCGAGATCGTCGATCTGCACGACGCCCGCACAAGCGCCCAAGGACATGAGGCTCGCTGCCACCAGGGCATAACCGAATTTCGATAGAGTCATTGTTACCTCTCTTGAAGATGCTGTTGAATTTTCGCGAACGGCCAACAATTGGCCCGCGGCTAGTTTTCTCCGGATATGATACTCTGAGAAAGTTTGAGATTTTCGATCAGCCTAATTGTCTCCGGCCGTAGATTTTCGATGCCACCATAAACTTCACCATGAGCTGGCTTACGATTCGGGAACCTCTTTTTCATCGCCTGATGCCTTTTGATCATCATGCCAAAATTAGCGCCAAAACCGACACCAAGTTGGATGGAGTCTTGTGGGCGATCCTCTCTGGGGTCCTTGTAGAGGTCGAAAATCCCCGCCAAAATCGGATTGTCCCCAGGTCCAGGAACATGCATCTTGAACTGCTGCTTGACGACCGATTTTAGCACCGGACCCTCATATATGAAGACATAGTCGCGTCGCCCTTTGCCCTCACCTAACAATAATACGGGAGTTTGGTCGATCCCATCAATCAGTCGGTCACGGGGAATGTGCTTGTCGGCATTCGCAAGTCGGGCAAACGTTGTAAACAGATCTGCAACATGAAAAATGTCTTTGGCTCTTGAACCTGGTTTCAGAACTCCAGGCCAGCGGACGAAAGCATTGACACGAACCCCACCTTCTAGATGCTGGCCCTTACCTCCGCGGTAGATGCGGTCCGACTGACCACTTTTGTCTACGAATTGCATGAACGGCCCGTTGTCTCCCATGACGACAACAATAGTGTTATCTGCAATGCCAAGTTCATCTATCTTGTCCGTGATTTTCCCGATCCATTCATCGACTGTGACCAAGGCTTCCGGAATCGGGCCGCCGTTTAATGTTCTGCCCTGTTTGATATCAGAGCGAGTAAATGTCAGCGGGTACATGGGCCAATATTGCAGAAAAAATGGTTGGTCCTGGCCAGCCAGTTTGTCCAACTGGTCCATCACGGCGTTGAAGTAGCCTTCCTCCATGCGGCGGTAGTCATCTGCATCAAATTGGTCGCCCGGGTTCATGTTTACTTCGCGATATTTGCCGCCCTTTTTCCCGACAATACCGTAAACCATTGCAAATGGATCGATACGGAAGGCCGAATCGGTTTCAAAATCGTTGGAACGAAGGGTCATATCTACGCCGGTAGCAAGCCCTTCAAGAAGTGCCGTTTTATTCAAAATCGCTATCTGGCCTTGCTGGTGTACGGGATGCTCAGCATAGTCAAAGCCCTGGTTGATAGCGAAAGACTCCTCTATGTCACCCAGATGCCATTTGCCAATGTGGACGGTGGCATATCCTGACTCGCTGAGAACCTCAGCTAGTGTTATTTCCCACCCTGGCAATCCTTCTCCTTCAGGAACCGCCTTGGCTTCATCAAACCCCGTACGGAAGGGGGAGCGCCCGGTCATCATTGCTACGCGTGTGGGGGTGCAAGACGGCTCGGTGTACATCCGCATAAGGGACAGACCCGCGTCCGCGAATTTGGAAATATTGGGTGTTGAATAGCCACGGATGACATCAAGGTTCGGCATTCCGATCTCACCGAAGCCCAGGTCATCAAGCAGTATATAGACGATATTGGGCGGCTTACCGCCGTTCTTTTCGCGAATACCCGCGAGCAACGCATCGATTTCCGCGTCCTCTTTTGCCCATTTTTCACCGTGCTGAGCGGCCAACATCAAGTTTTCCGCGTCATGGATGATAGGGGCCGGTTGGGCCGAAGCTATACTGGTCAGTCCACAAATGACGGTGGCACAGGCAAATGAGATTTTTGACATCATCTTTTTGTTCTCCGGTATTTCCGTAAAGGGGGGTGCCCTCAACTGATCGACGCAACACTTTATCTTATCCGACATTTACCAGATGACCACCAGGATTGTGAAGTTCGTATACTCCCTACTACCGTCGGGGGGACATAAATTTCTCCGCAGCCAATCGATAGATTGATTTTTCGGTTTTCCTGTGTCCAGAAGGCCATTCGCCCAGTTTTTCCACCAATCGGACACACCTCTCCTGTCGTTTGACCTGGCCGTCGATTTTCCCGGCCTACGCCGGAACGAGTTTTCGTCGCAGATCATCAATCAGGTTCAGGATTTTCTGGAACAAGTCCCTCGGCACGGCAACTTCGCCCAATTGGAAAGTGACATAACGACCCCGGCGGACCACCTTGGCTCCGACTTTGAGCAGCTTCTCCCGCAGCGCTCAGCGGCCAATGCTCTGCTCCCTCCGATACGCCTGACTTCTCCTTTGGGTCACAAGCGGAAGTCCAGCGTGGGCCTCGGAATGTCCGGAGTTGAGGGGTGCTCTCAACTGATCGACGCAACACTTTATCTTAAATGGAAGGATGGAGGGTGTTGCGATGGTTGG
>JAPUIX010000095.1 GCA_027296625.1 Gammaproteobacteria bacterium
GTTATCTGCTTCGAGCGTCTGCCATCGCGTAGAATCACTATTATCTTCCCGGTACTGAGCCATCACGCCCTGATAAAGGCCGATAGCGTCAAGTTGGCGCCGCGCTTTTTTGCACACAAATGAGGACTTCTCAATGAGTCGCTTATTGCTGTCAGTGCAGTCAGGCACAATGCCAACGCGTGTCCAGTACAAATAGTCTGAGTCGCAGCTGCCGCCGTAGCTCACCGTGCTTTTGTACGGTGTGATGGTGGATTCCTCTGTTCTCATACTTCCGGATGAGTCGACCATCAGCAAAATATTGGCATTGAACTGTTTGGCGTTGCTGCCAGGGGTCACCAACAAGAGTTCGGTATCGTCCGCAACGGCCGGTGTTCCGGACACGAGTGTCAGCATTAAACCAACGCTCATCCATGTAGCTTTTCGCATTGAGATCTTCATGATTATTCCGTTGATCTTCCATTTCCTCCAATTAAATTAAAAATTTACGGAAACAGAAGTAACGGTGTTCGACTCAAGGTGGTGTAAAACAATTACGCTTTCATCCGCACGATTGCTGACCCGAGATAGGCTCTTCCTGAAGTCTTTCAGCTTGACGCTGTGACCGTTGATGACAAAGCGCGTACCGTGCGTTACCCGAACCGTCTGCGCTTCACAGTCAACGCATTGCCTAAAAGTCAACGTCCCCCTTTCGTTAAGTGGTAGTCTCAGGTCACTGACAGCGACCTCATACGCTTCCGTAATTGTCGTAAAGCCGGCCACGGCTGAAAGGCTCAGTCCTAACAAAACCAACACCAATAGTCTTTGAATATGCATGTTCTTTGCTCCGTATCTCTGGTTGCTGCGCTTAGCTGATAATCAAAGTGTCGGCACCTCAGTGTCGCCGATTTCCAACCGGGCACATTCCTCGTGAAATACAATTACTTTCTAAATATTAGAGACTTAGCGGCATTATTGATGTGATCGGCATGGCAGTTGTGAAACTGGTTTTGGCCAAAAGTGTGACTTGGTTCAAAACAATGAAAGAAGGTATGTGATGCCGGCCTTTTGCGGGTGGATGGCGGTCGCTCTTCAATACCCAGCGGTGATCGACAAAAAACGTAGCGTTCTGGCGACGCTCCACGATTCTCGGCGTCGCTTGGCGGCAAATTGAATGAGGGCGGGCCATCTAACTAGCTGATTAATAAGAAAACCGCTTTTGGTGTTTGTGCCTACGAACCGAGCGGTCGGGAGTTCGAATCTCTCCGGGCGCGCCATATAAATCAAAGAGTTATGTCATTTTTGGCGTAGCTCTTTTTGCTTTGGATAGCACTGTGGGTAGCAATTTGCGCTAAAAGTCCGCCAAAACGGTGTTTTCGGACCCTCTGAGGACTCACTGACAAAACCTGGTGGTTGTCAAGTGTGAGGAAATATGAAATAGGTTCATACCGGAGACATAGGTAGCACTCTTACACTAATCTGGTCGTCCGCGGAACAATCTGTGTAATAACGTGAGCGTCCGTGACACCGCTTGCGAACTCGGATAGTTCAGCCAATCTATTATTTGCTGCCGTGTCGAAGGCTCCGCGCCCTAATGGACTAAGATATATGAGTAGAGCCAGAGATCACGCCAACCCTATGTCACACCCAATACGTGCGGCGAGAAACCAAAAGCTCGATCGGTCCACTATTCTTACGCTGGCGTTCCTCGCCGTAGCTCTGATCCTGACACTGGCGGTCTACTTGCCCGGTTTGCCCGGCCCGCTGCTGCTGGACGACTTGCCGCAGCTAGATGGCTTGATCGCGCAGAGCGCGAACAACCCGGCGACGCTATTTGGCAATTATATATTCAGCACCAGCGGTCCATTTGGGCGACCTGTCGCGATGGCGACCTTTATTGGCGACGCCGTCACCCACGGGCCGGATATATGGTGGTGGAAATATAACAACGTCATGTTCCATCTGATTAATGGGCTATTTGTTTTCTGGCTCACGGCATTGCTGGTACAGGCGGCACCAAAGAGCATTAGCGCCAATTCTTGGATGCTCGGCGTCATCGTCGCTGCATTCTGGCTACTACATCCTCTTCACGTCAGCACTGTCTTGTACACCGTTCAGCGCATGACCGAATTGTCGAACATATTCGTTCTGGCCGGACTCGTCTTCTACGTCAAAGGCCGACTTGTACAAGAAGAATCGGGAGGCCTGGGTTGGCTATTCATCGGTCTGGGATTTGGATTGTTCTATCCGCTGGCCGTGTTGAGCAAAGAAAATGCCTTGCTGTTCCCCGTCTATTGCTCGTTGATCGAGTTATGCGTTTTTCAATTCCGGGGCAGAGCCTCCCTACAACGACAAATAAGGATACTTCATGGTGTGTTGCTGGCAGGATATTTATCGGTTGCCGCCTATGTCCTCGCGAACTTCTCTAGCATCGTATTGGAAAATTATGCGATACGCGATTTTACACTCTCTGAACGGGTGCTTACTCAATTTCGAGTAGTCGTTATCTATCTATCTCAGATACTGCTGCCAGTTCAAGGCAAGATGGGATTCTTTCACGACGATGTTGCTGCATCCACTGGGCTGTTCGACCCTATCACCACGCTACTATCCGCGTTGCTATTGCTTGCTCTCATTGTTAGTGCGTTTGTTTTAAGGAAAAGATTACCGCTCTATGCTTTCGGTATTCTGTTCTTCTTTGCGACGCATATGATCGAGTCTTCTTTTTTTGCTCTTGAGCTAATGTTTGAGCATCGAAACTATCTTGGATCATTTGGCATCCTGATTGCAGTACTCTCGATTATTCCGCTCGCGATAAAAAATCGGAAAGGGTTAGTCGTCGCTGTCGCAATCGGCCTGAGCGGCCTCTCGTTTCTAACCTGGCAGCGGTCGCTCACATGGTCCTCACCTGCGAGTATGTACGAATATATGTACAACGCCCACCCGGAGTCGGGGAGACTTAACCTGACGATCTCCAATTTTTATGCGGCAGCGGAAGATTTCGCAAGAGCGCGCCAATTGCTGGCAAAGGTTGGACCCGGCCTGGGACCCGAAGTGCACAGCCTTTTTCTCGATTGTCTTCAGTATCAAAAGGTCGAAGAAGATGCTATGTCGAGAGTCGCACAGCTGCGAGATGGCATCGTCGACGCTCACACAACTTCCAGTGCCCAATCGCTTGTGCGAGAGATAATTGGCGGACGCTGCAGCGCATCGAACATATCGCTAGTCACTTTGCTCGATCATCTGTTGGCTTCGCGCACTCGTTCAATTGTCGACAAGCAATCGGTAATGCGTACCAAAGCGCGGTTACTTGAATCGATCAATGAAATTGATGCCGCTGTTGAGGTATTGCTTGCAGCCCATCAATTGTCGGGAAATGATGCGCTGCTGCTCTACCTGGCTGCCCACACACTGATTCGTAGTAGCCGGCCTGATGAGGCACGAGCCATGCTAACGCGCGCATATGAATTGGAAAAGAAAACCAGAATCCAGCGAAAAGATATGGCGCAGGCAGTATATTTAGGCGTTGGAAGATCCTATATATCGCGAGGCCAATTCGAAACAGCGTTGGCGGTTTATATCGAAGCGATATCGGCGATGCCCAGGCAATCGTTATTTTACGTCGAATCGGCCGAGCTGGCGCTTCGTATGCGGCAGTATGATGATGTCGAGAAACTGCTGACAGAAATTCACGGGCTCGAACTTGCGGATATTAGTCAATACGAGTACTCGATCAGGCGAATCGCGAGGATGCTGGAGCAACGTTTGGACGGGCCGCCGGGCAACTGACGCGGAGCACAGGGAAGTGCGTGAGCGGACCTGCGGGCTGCACGATTCGAACTCTCCGGCCACAAGTAACCGGTGGCGTTTGTTCAGGCTTGTCAATTCATTCAATCAATAATCGCGGTTTAACATCGTGCCCGGACAACACTGAAATGGTATAAATCAAGTTTTGTGAGGAATTTTAGGGGATGTGTGTTCCTTGCCTAGCCATGAGAGACAACGATTTATGGTAACCAACTACCGTGGGCGTTAATAACGGTAATGGGCTAGGCCCGTTCCTGCTCGTGGTCGTACCTTGCCTGAATGAAGAAAATACGGTGGGCGGGGTTGTTGCCAACATACCGCGGGATATTGAGGGTATCGGGAAGGTCGAGGTTCTTGTCTTTGACGATGGCTCAACCGACGCAACGGCCCATCGGGCTCGGGAGTCTGGAGCCGAGGTTGTTAGCCATCAGACCAACCAGGGTCTTGGTGCGACCTTTCGTGATGCCGTCGAGATCGCACTTTCTAAAGGTGCCGATATCCTGGTCCATATCGATGGCGACGGTCAGTTTGACCCTGCCGATATTCCCTTGCTGGTCGAACCTGTTGTCAGAAATCAGGCCCACATGGTCACGGCGTCAAGGTTCCTGGAGCGTGATCTAATCCCTAAAATGCCCGTAGTAAAGCTTTGGGGGAATCGAGGAGTGGCGTACATTGTGTGGCTGCTATCAGGTAAGCGGTTCCGTGACGTATCTTGCGGCTTTCGAGCGTTCTCCAGGGAAACGTTACTCCGCATGAATCTGTTCGGCAGCTTCACCTACACGCAGGAATCCTTTCTCGACCTTATCTTCAAGGATCTAACGATTCTCGAAATCCCGGTAAAGGTTCGAGGTACCCGTGAATTCGGAACCTCCCGCGTGGCATCCAGCATTCCACGCTACGCAGTGAGGTCGCTGAAGATCATGCTGCGGGCCTTCATATCATACCGGCCTTTCAGGCTGTTTTTCTCGATCGCCTGTGTTTTCCTAGCCATCGGGCTCGGACTCCTCGTGTTCCTCGGCCTGCACTATATCGAAACGGGCGCCTTCTCTCCTCATATTTGGGCCGGTTTCGTCGGCGGTTCGTTCTGCTTTCTCGGCTTCTCGACCTTTATCACAGGCTTAATTGGCGACATGCTGGTACGAATTCGCATGAACCAGGAAAATATTTTGTACTACCTGAAACGATCCCATCTGGAGGGCGAGAAAAATCGGGACCTGGGCGTTGCGACGATGCGCAACTGAGCTGGGCCGACCTGACCTTTGTGGTTTCGTTTAGGACATCACGAACCTATTGTTTCGGGAAATGATCAGGTTGTCTCCGCCCGAGTGATGTTGGGCAATGTTGGACAAAACCAAACGACGCTGACATAACAAATCAACTCGATCAAAGTGAACCATACCCGTACTCCGATCGCCAAGGCTTCGGCAACCCCTGGCGGCACCAACAGGCTAAGCTGCACGGCAAGGGTGCCTTCGCGCACCCCCAACCCGCCGGGCGCTATCAGCGCCACAAGGCTTATGACGTGCGACAGGGCGTATATCCCGCACAAGCCGGGCAAAGCGGACCAAGAGAACAGCTGTAGGCTGCGCGACACCAGGAAGAACGATGTGCCCAACAGCAGGTAGTGGAGAATATACGGCAACACTCCGATGAGCACGTCTTGAGAACGAAGGGCAACGGACTGCAACTCCGGATATCTTGTTTTGATGATCGGAAGACTACAAAACAGGCGGTATCCAGAGGGGAATAGGAAGACTGTGCCGACCGACAGAAATACGACGCCGAAAAAGAGATGATCGTAGATCCCCGCATAATACGAGACCGCCATCAGCGACACCGCGCTGCCTGCTAGTATTGCAAATAATGTCTCGATGATCGCCAGCGCGGCGCCTGCGACGGGCGGTATGCCTACGGCGGAACCCATCCGTGCCCGTTCCACGAGCAGGAGCACTTTTCCGGGAACGTACCGGTATAGATAGGAGACCCACCAGATCCGGGCGTACAAACCTAGTTGGCGCACCTCAAAGTATCCCGCCCGCCGGAGCAGGATCAGCCATCCCAGGAACAGGCACTGGTACGCGGCCAAGCCTGAAACCAGCGCCCCTGCCAAACTCAGCCCGTCCCATCGCAGGGCGACCGATTCTACCGCCGCCCGGCCCGAGAAGATCTGCCAGGCCAGGTACCCGACAATTCCCGTCAGCACGACAACGCGAACAACGTCGTAGATCTTGGAC
>JAPUIX010000096.1 GCA_027296625.1 Gammaproteobacteria bacterium
GATCGAATGTGGATTACTACAACTAGGATTACAAAAGCCTCTCAGCTGCTACAACAATCCCATCTTTATCGGCATACAGATAATTGCCCGGCGCGAATGTGGCGCCTGCAAAGGTAACCGTAATATCGCGTACTCCCGCGCCAGTCTTAGCGCTTTTTCGCGGACTGGTATTAAGTGCCTTGACGCCAATTGGGATCTTCTTAATCTCAGCGGAATCCCGGATGCACCCGTGGACTACGATCCCCTCCCATCCGTTTTCCTGAGCGAGCTGCACCAACCGATCACCAATAAGCGCACATTGCAGTGAGCCTTCACCATCCACGACCAGTATCCTGCCGAGCCCCAGCTCACTCAGTGCCTCACGCACCAGCACGTTGTCCTCAAAGACTTTGACGGTCGCGATAGGACCGCAAAAGCAGGAAACACCCCCATAATCACTAAACATAGGCTCTGCCACTTGGAGCTTACCCGCATATTCGTCATACAAGTCGGCTGTTGCGAAAGGCATAACAAACTCTCACGATAATCCTAACGTGCGCTCAGCGAGTACCCACTTCAAAGGGTTACCACGATTGCACCGACTCAATCATGCGTCAACGATCGATCTGTAAAACTCTGGACGCCGATCTTCCAAAAGCTGGTTCATTGGTGTAATCGCCTTATCACGCGCTTCCTCGAGATCGATCGCCATGACGCACGTTGCCTGACGTTGCGACGGTGCGCGGTTCAGCAACTCGCCATCTGGCGCGACGATCTGGCTTTTCCCCGTAAAACGCAATTCACCATGCGGTCGCCTATCCACACCAAAGCGATTAGCGGTAACCGCGAAAACGCTGTTCTCAAGACAACGTGTCAGCATCGTTCGTTGACAGCACGCCAGCACCAAATTGGCTGGATGACAAACGACATCTGCGCCTTTTATCGATAGGATTCGCGCTACCTCCGGGAAAACCCAATCAAAACAGACCATCAAGCCCACCCGGGCGCCACGGACATCTTGAACCTCAAGCGCTATATCGCCAGGATCGAACCAATTCTTTTCTTCATTAAAGAGATGGAGCTTACGGTAAATGTGCTCAATCCCATCCGGACCAAGCAACAGCGCGCTGTTAAAGTATTTGTCCCTGCTTTTTTCCGCAAATCCTGTAACTAAATAGAAATCCTTTTCTTTGCAAAGCGCAACCAATGAATCGACGGTGCTAGATCTTTCAGGATCCTCACTCAGGGCCATTACCTCATCGCGATCCTTGAAGTAATATCCTGTAAACGGGAGCTCAGGCAGAACAATGATATCCGCTGAAACCTTACTCAGCGCTCCAAGCACGGTCTTGACGTTCCGCTGCACTTTGCCGAAAAGCGGGCGGAATTGATAATAGCCGACACGCAGCATATGCGATCGATGAATTTATGGAATCAGATCCAAGCCGTTGAGCCCTAAGCCAGTCAGTGGTCTTATTTCTTCTTCTGTGGCCTCTTCCATCCCTGTGTCGTCTTTTGTTCAGCTCGGCTTAGCGTCAACTTATCAGGCGGTGCGTCACTGGTGATAGTAGACCCTGCGCCGATCGTAGCGCCTTTACCAATCTTCACAGGTGCCACAAGCTGTGTGTCTGATCCGATAAAGGCTTTATCACCAATTATCGTGCGGTGTTTTTCAGCACCATCATAGTTACAGGTTATGGTTCCCGCACCAATGTTCACTTCTTTGCCAATGTCAGTGTCCCCTATGTAACTCAAGTGGTTGATTTTCGTGCCCGCGCCAACATGAGATTTTTTAACTTCAACAAAATTGCCGATTTGAACATTTTCTTCCAGCTTGCATTTCGGCCGGATGCGTGAAAATGGTCCAATTTGGCTGTCGTTTCCAATCACAGCATCTTCGATCACACAGTTAGCCAAGATACTGACACCGTCAGCGATCACTGCATCCCGGATATAGGTGTTAGGGCCAATACTGACTCGGTTACCAAGACGCACTGTTCCTTCGATCACTACATTGACATCGATGAAGACATCCTGTCCAACTTCCAGATCTCCACGAAGATCAAATCGTACGGGATCTGACAAGCTAACACCTTCTTGCATCAAATGATGTGCTTGGATCAGCTGATAATATCGTTCCAGCTGGGCAAGCTGCGCGCGATCATTTACTCCCATGACTTCATAGACCGAACCTGGCAACACCGTATTAAGACTCACTCCTTCGCGGGCAGCGAACTTGAGAATATCAGTGAGATAGTATTCGCCCTGCGCATTGTCATTATCAAGCACATCAACCCAACCCTTTAACAGCTCCGCTGACACCGTCATAATGCCGGTATTGACTTCACGGCTTTCCCGCTCTCCGTCGTTCGCATCCGATTCTTCTACAACCCGAACAACAGCACCATCCTCATCGCGGATAATCCGCCCATAACCAGTAGGATTTTCTAGCTCGGCAGTTAGAAGGCCAAGTCCATCATTGTTTGTTGCATCCAGCAAACGGTTAAGCGTGCGGGTCGTAATCAAAGGCACGTCGCCATAGAGAACAAGCACTGTATCTGCAACATCGATTGACGGCAGAACTTGGGCTACCGCATGACCAGTACCAAGTTGCTTGGTCTGCTCAATCCACTTGACTGGGAGATGTGACAATTCCTCCGGCACACGGCGGCCACCATGACCGTAAACCACATAAATCTCCCGATGAGGCAGGTTGCAAACAGCACTGTAGACGTGTTCCAGGAGAGATCTACCGGCAAGCCGATGCAGAACCTTGGGAAACACAGAACGCATCCGTTCGCCCTGTCCCGCTGCCAATATGACAATACTAAGATTCATAACTGATTAGCTCATCGGATGAGCAATCGAGCGGTTACAAAGATAAGAGTTGAAATCATAGGCCGAGGAATTGCAGGAAACAATAAAGAATATGATAGTCCGTCTCGGACCTGTGAGCCTTACAGTTCTGGCTCCAATGTCCGTGGCGGACCTACCGTCTAGGATCGCCCCGTTCGCTTGCGAAGACGCTGAATCGTCTGAAGCTGGGCGACCGCTTCAGCAAGCTCGGCTTGCGCCTTAGCGAAATCGATTGCACCAGTGCGATCCTTCAATGCCTGCTCGGCCCCTTGCTTCGCTTCCAGTGCCGCGGCTTCATCGATGTCGTGTGCCCGTACGGCTGTGTCGGACAGGACGGTCACTACGTGTGGCTGGACTTCCAGTATGCCGCCCGAAACGTAGAAGGACTCTTCTTTGCCACCGGGCATTTGTAGCCGTACCTCACCAGGGCTAAGGCGGGTTATTAGCGGTGCGTGCCTCGGAGCGATACCAACCTCCCCCATGACGGCGGGCGCAAACACCATCTCTGCCAAACCGGAGTAGATCTCCGTCTCAGCACTCACGATGTCCACATGAATTGTCATCGCCACTCGTATCGTCTCTGCCACATCATATGATTAGAGAGTCTTGGCTTTCTCGACAGCTTCGTCGATGGTCCCGAGCATGTAAAACGCCTGCTCCGGTAGCTCATCATATTCCCCTTCGACGATGCCTTTAAACCCTTTGATCGTTTCCTTAAGGGGCACATACTTACCTTCTGTCCCGGTAAAGACCTCAGCGACGAAAAACGGTTGCGATAAAAATCGCTGTATCTTACGCGCCCGCACAACGATCAATTTGTCATCTTCCGAGAGTTCATCCATTCCCAGAATCGCGATGATATCGCGGAGTTCCTTGTACCGCTGTAGAGTATTCTGCACTGAGCGGGCAACATCATAGTGATCTTGCCCGACCATGAGTGGAGTGAGCTGACGGCTGGTTGAATCTAATGGGTCCACCGCGGGATAAATTCCCAACTCCGCGATTTGGCGAGACAATACAACCGTAGCATCCAGGTGCGCGAACGTTGTTGCCGGTGATGGATCCGTCAAATCATCTGCCGGAACATAAACAGCTTGGATAGAGGTAATCGAACCTGTCCGGGTCGACGTAATTCGTTCCTGGAGTTTGCCCATTTCTTCCGCTAGCGTTGGCTGATAACCCACTGCTGATGGCATTCGACCTAGCAAGGCGGACACTTCAACGCCAGCGAGCGTAAACCGGTAAATATTGTCGATAAAAAGCAGCACGTCCCGCCCTTCATCCCTAAAGTATTCGGCGACGGTTAAACCCGTCAGGCCAACGCGCAGCCGATTCCCCGGTGGTTCATTCATCTGACCGTATACGAGTGCTACCTTGTCGAGGACGTCAGACTGGATCATCTCATGATAGAAGTCGTTTCCTTCTCTCGTACGCTCGCCGACTCCGGCGAATACCGAATAACCACTGTGCTGGATAGCAATGTTTCGAATCAGTTCCATCATGTTGACAGTCTTTCCCACCCCGGCGCCACCGAAAAGACCTACTTTGCCTCCTTTCGTGAAAGGAGCAATAAGATCAATAACCTTAATCCCTGTCTCGAGTAATTCGGTGGTTGGGGCGAGTTCCACAAACTTTGGCGCATCGCGATGGATCGGCCACCTTTCTTCCTCACCGATATCACCCTTCTCATCAATGGGATCCCCAAGGACGTTCATGATGCGCCCCAGCGTTTTAAGACCAACCGGGATATTAATAGGTGCGCCTGTATCCATAACCGACACACCACGTTGAAGCCCGTCCGTAGACCCCATAGCGATGGTGCGGACGATGCCATCACCCAGCTGTTGCTGTACTTCCAGCGTTAGGCTGGCACTTTCAATGGCCAAGGCATCGTAGATCTTTGGCACAGAATCCGGAGAAAATTCTACGTCGACAACGCCGCCAATTATTTGTACTACTTTTCCAGTACTCATCTTTGTACGTACCTTTCTGAATTAAAATCATACATGGACCGAAACACCGGCGTATAACCCGCCATCTGGAATTCGGAGAGTTTTCATAGCGCTGCGGCACCCCCGACGATCTCGGCGATCTCCTGAGTAATTGCGGCCTGACGTGCCTTGTTATAGATAAGCTGTAGTTCGTCAATCAGCTCCCCCGCATTGTCGGAGGCACTTTTCATGGCAACCATGCGCGCGGCCTGTTCAGAAGCGATATTCTCCACGACCCCTTGATATACCAGGGATTCGATATAGCGCATGAGTACGTGGTCCAGGACTTCCTTGGAATCCGGCTCATAGAGGTAATCCCAGTGATGCCTGAGTTCCTCTTCTTCTTCAGGGTGAATCGGCACGAGCTGCTCGATATGGGGTCTCTGAGTCATGGAATTGACGAATACGTTATAAACCAGAAAGATCCGATCAATCCGCTCTTCAAGGTAACTATCCAGCATCACCTTGACGGTACCGATCAGGTCGTCCACACCGGGAGCGTCGCCGAGATGACTGGCCTGGGCCACGATATTGCTGCCGATGCGACTAAAAAATGCGGCACCCTTAGCGCCGATTGTACAGACATCCATTTCTACACCTTTGTCGTGCCAGTCCTGCATCGCACTGATAACAGTACGGAATAGATTGGCATTTAACCCCCCACATAGTCCGCGATCCGTGGAAACGGTGATAAGCCCTACCCGACGCATATCCCGCTCGATCAGATAGGGATGTTTATACTCAGCTTGAGCATGGCCGAGGTGGGAAATCACATTTCGCATCTTCTCCGCATAGGGTCGCGCTTCATGCATACGATTCTGTGCCTTTCGCATCTTACTTGCCGCGACCATTTCCATCGCGCGAGTGATCTTTTGCGTGTTTTGTATGCTCTTTATCTGGGTCCGAATTTCTTTTCCGGCAGCCAACGCAAATACCTCACTTACAATTCAAAGAAATAAACCGCTGATCTACCATGCATGATTTGCCTTGAACTCGTCGACCGCTGCCTTGAGCTCGGCTTCGATCTCATCATCGAAATCCCCCGTCTCGTTTATTCGGTCTAATAACTCAGCTTTCTCCGATTGCATATAGCTATGCAAAGCGATCTCAAAATCGCCTACTTTTTCGAGCTCGACATCATCAAGATAACCCCGATCTACAGCAAACAGGCTAACTGCCATTAAAGCAACGCTTAATGGCATATACTGTTTCTGTTTGAGAATCTCGGTTACACGCTGACCGCGCTCCAATTGTTTGCGAGTAGCTTCGTCTAAATCGGAAGCAAATTGCGCAAAAGCCGCAAGCTCGCGGAACTGGGCCAATTGCAGTCGAAGCCCACCGCCAAGTTTTTTGATGATGTTGGTTTGCGCCGCGCCCCCGACACGAGAAACGGACAGACCAGCATTAATGGCGGGACGAACGCCTGCATAGAACAAATCCGTTTCAAGATAGATCTGGCCGTCGGTAATGGAGATCACATTGGTCGGGACAAATGCTGATACGTCCCCTGCCTGGGTTTCTATGACTGGTAAGGCGGTAAGCGAACCTGTTTTACCTTTAACCTTACCGTTTGTCCTTTTTTCTACCTCGTTAGCGTTGAGCCGAGATGCGCGTTCCAGCAAGCGCGAGTGTAGATAGAAGACATCACCTGGATAAGCTTCACGTCCCGGCGGACGACGCAGAAGTAGTGAGATCTGACGGTAGGCCCATGCCTGCTTCGTGAGATCGTCATAGATAATCAAGGCGTCTTCGCCTTTATCCCGGAAGTACTCGCCCATTGAACATCCAGAATAGGGCGCAATGTATAGCATTGCTGCCGGATCTGAAGGCGCGGCAGCAACGATGATTGTGTGTTCCATCGCGCCATGCTCCTCAAGCTTGTGCACAACGGAATTGACGGAAGATGCCCTTTGCCCAATGGCGACATAGATACAGATAAGATCACCGCCCTTCTGATTGATGATCGTGTCGATTGCTACTGCGGTCTTACCCGTTTGGCGGTCACCGATAATCAACTCACGTTGTCCCCGCCCAATCGGCACCATCGAATCGATGGCCTTGAGGCCCGTCTGCACAGGCGCGCTTACCGACTGCCGCGCTATCACACCTGGAGCGATCTTCTCGACAGGAGAGGTTTCCTTCGTTTCAATCGGGCCTTTCCCGTCAATTGGACTGCCCAAAGCATCCACAACGCGCCCGAGCAAAGCCTCGCCCACCGGCACTTCAAGAATCCTTTTTGTACAGCGCACCACATCGCCTTCGGACATATGCTCATACGGGCCCATGATAACGGCGCCAACCGAATCACGTTCTAGATTCAGCGCTAATCCGTACTCCTTGCCGGGAAATTCAATCATCTCACCCTGCATGACATCGCTCAGACCATGGATCCGGGCAATGCCGTCCGTAAGACTAACAATCGTCCCTTCGGTACGGGCCTCCGCTTCCAGGTCAAGGCCTTCTATTTGCTTTTTTATAAGTTCACTTATTTCAGTCGCACTGATCTGCATTGGTATCCCTCACGTACTCTTTAAACTTCTAGCTATCAAAATCACAGAAGGCCTCGCCCAGTATCTGGTGAATATCCTTGTCGAATACTCCCTACATTAAATCGTTCGCTAGGTGCTTCAGGCGGCCTCGCACAGAGAGGTCAATAACCAAGTCACCGGCGCGGATAACAGCACCTCCGAGCAAGTCCTTATCAATGACTTTTGTTAACTCGATGTCCCTGCCCAAACGCTTCTTCATGGACGCCACTATTACTTTTTCCTGTTGTGGCTCAAGGTCATAGGCTGAGACCACCTCAACCTGCTCCACACGTTCGGCATCGGCGCAGTATTCCTCAAACAACCGCCGTATTGAAGGAGCAATCAGCAAGCGATCAGCTTCTACTAGCACCTTAACAAAATTCTGCCCCGTCGCAGAAAGTCTGGCACCGCAAATATCGAGAACCAAGCTTGAAACCCGCTCACTCCCAACACGTGGATCACTAATCACTCGCTTCATCGTGGGGTCGGAGACAACCACCGCAAGCAATGCCAACATGTCGGACCACAAGGCGAGATCGGCTTCGCTTTTAGCCTGTTGGAAAGCAGCCTGAGCGTAGGGTCGAGCTATCGTACTTTCTTGTTCCATTACTGATGCTTTAAAGCTGTGCGCTTAATTTATCGAGTATGTCTTTGTGAGCGGCTTGGTCCACCTCTCTGAGTAATATTTGCTCCGCGCCCGTCACGGCGAGCCCGGCAACTTCACCTTTCAATTGCTCACGAGCCTGCTGCATTTCCTGGCCAATCTCAGCGCGGGCAGCTACCAATAAACGCTCACCCTCCCCACGGGCGTCCTCCTTAGCTTCTTCGACAATCTCACTGGCACGCTTCTGAGCCTGGGAAATGATTTCATTCGCCTGCTCCTTAGCCTTCTTTATGTACTCAACAGCACGCTTTTCAGCCAATTCGAGCTCATGCCGTCCCTTTTCTGCAGCCGCTAGACCGTCGGCAATCCGCTTTGTTCGGTTCTCCAACATGCCCGTGATCGGATCCCACAAAAAGCGGTTAATGAACCAAACCAGGACTGCAAAAGTCATTAACTGTCCAACTAACGTCGCGTTCATATTAAGACCTCTATATGCATATCCAATCCATTGCTGGCCCTTTGAATACTCCTGTGGGTTGGAATGCCCACCGTCCTCATTGGGCCCCTCCGGCTAATTCGGCCACCGTAGCTAGCGCCCCACCGATAAACGGATTTGCAAAAGTGAAGTACATCGCAAAGGCCAACACAATAAACGGAAAGGATTCCATCAAGCCGGCCGTGATAAACATCTGTACACGCAACATTGGTAGTAATTCGGGCTGGCGCGCGATGCCCTCGATATACCTTGCACAGATTAATCCCCAACCCAACGCGGACCCCAAACCTGCAGCCGCGAGGATTACACCTACACCCAACGCCGTAAAGGAATAGATCAAGGCGATTAGATTGGCATCAGCTGTCATCATTTCTCTCCTTAAGGGTAACGAACCAGATAAATCGCGCTCGATGGAACGCCTCCGAATAAATAAAATGTTACTTAATGTTCATCCTGACTTTGGTGAGCCAGTGCCAGGTACATGATTGTCAACACCATAAAAATAAAAGCCTGCAATGTAATAACCAAAATATGAAAAATTGCCCACGCTCCGCCAGGAATGAATTGTGTCCACCAAGGTAGCAAAGCCACTAAGAGAAATACCAACTCTCCGGCAAAAAGATTTCCAAACAACCGCAACCCAAGACTAAGCGGCTTCGCAAGCTCCTCGACGAGGGTCATCACAGCATTGACTGGGAAAAGCCAAATACCAAATGGGTGCGTAAGAAAAGTCTTCACATAGCCCCAGAGGCCTTTGACCTTTATGTTGTAATACACGACTAGCATGAACACCATTAATGCCATGCCTAACGTTGCATTTGGATCCGTCGTTGGTACGACTTTAAGATGAGGGACCCCTAGGTGACTCGCGACGATCGGTAACAGGTCGACGGGGATTAGATCCATGGCATTCATCAGGAATACCCACAAAAAGACGGTAATAGCCAGTGGACCGATAAGCGGATTGGAAACAGGAAAGATTTCTTTGATCATGTTATCCACGAATTCCAATATGCTCTCCAATAGATTCTGAACTCCCGTGGGATTGTCAGGATTGAGGTTACGGCCGACCTTCCAGGCCAGAAAGACCAGTAACCCCCCTATCAACCAACTGAAAAACAGCGTGTCAATATTGACGGTCCAAAACCCTTCTCCGACGGTTAGATTGATTAAATGGTGTTGAATGTAGCCAACCGGATCGTCAGGCCCTATGGATTCGCTCACACATTCTCCCCAAGTTGAAATCCCGTCGTATCGATCAGGTCACCGCCTGACGAACACGAATCCTAACTGTGCCACAGCAAACCCGGCAATCAGCGGTAATGGAGGCAGCTTTAACAAGCCGATTCCGAGGCCAAAGAGGCCCAAAACGATGACAAATCGCTGGATGACGCCCAGATAAAGCATGGCAGCTCCCTTGCCCGGTCGTGCCTTAGCAGCGTCACCGGCAGAAAAAACTTGCCGCCCTAACATCCAAGAGCTGAGTAGGGCGATGCCTCCACCATACATGGCTGACTGCGCCTCCAAGACCCCGCTCACCACCAAGACAATCGCCGATACACCGACCACTAGCAGACACTGCGTCGCCAGAAGCCTTCGTATGCTGCCATCTTGCATAGTAGTGGAGGGCCTCAAGCACTAAATCCCAGGTTCGATGCCTTTCTGGGTTATCGTTCGAAGGCTATGCCCGCCCCAACGACCATCAGTCGCTGGGCAGCGATTTTAGGCTTGGAACCGAGCAAAAACTGCGGAAGTATAAGATTTACCCGTGGTATCGGTCAATAACGGCACCGCTTGCAAGGAGACCAACTATTTAATGTGGGACAGTATCCCATCGAGTTCATCCAAGCTGTTGTAGTGGATCGTGACCTTCCCCGAACCCTGTGCGCCGTGCTGAATCTGCACGTTGGCGCCTAATTTTTCTGATAAGTCGTTTTGCAATTTGCGAATATTCGGATCGCTGATCGTACGGCTCGCCGATGTTTTCTTTGCCCCTACCTGGATCCGGCGTACCAGCCGCTCTGTCTCCCTCACCGATAGGCCTTTAGAAACAACCTGACGGGCTGCACGGCTCTGGGCCACCTTTTTGAGGGACAACAATGCACGAGCGTGGCCCATTTCCAGCTCGCCACCTTGGAGTAGGGACTTTACATCTTCATTCAACTCCAGCAGACGGAGAAGATTAGTCACAGCCACCCTTGATCGTCCGACGGCTTCCGCGACTTCGTCGTGGGTCATCCTGAATTCCTGAATTAACTGAGCGAATCCACCCGCTTCTTCTAGCGGTTTGAGATCTTCCCGTTGGATATTCTCTATGAGCGCTATGCTCATCGCAGAACTATCCTGCACCTCGCGCACCAGCGCTGGGATCGAATGTAGCCCCGCCTTTTGTGCTGCGCGCCAGCGTCGCTCGCCCGCGATGATTTCGAAACGGTCCGTGCCTAATACAGGCCGCACGATAATTGGCTGAACCACGCCTTGGGCACGAATGGAATTAGCCAGTTCCTCGAGTGCCTCCTCATGAAGATTAACGCGTGGCTGATGTTTTCCTCTATGGATCAGATCAATAGGTAGATGACGGAGCTCTTCACCTTCCGCAGATTCTATTGCATCGATGCCCGCCTGGTCACCCAGGAGTGCATCTAAGCCCCTTCCCAAACCTCTGCGTTTTGTAGCCATTGGCATACGTCCTTATCGGAGCGCCTTCACGCCCCCTCCTTCACGTCGCAGCATCTCACCTACAAGCGCTAGATAGGCAACCGCACCCGTTGACGACTTATCATACAACAATACCGGTAAGCCATGGCTTGGTGCCTCAGCAAGTCTCACGTTGCGCGGGATGATGGTACGGTAAACCTTATCACCAAAATGCTCAACGAGCTGTGCGGAGACCTGATTCGACAAATTGTTGCGCGGATCGAACATCGTTCTTAGGAGACCTTCAATGCGCAGCGAAGGATTGAGAATCTTGCGTATCTTATTAATCGTGTCGAGCAAGGCCGACAAGCCTTCCAAAGCATAATATTCACATTGCATCGGTATGATTACAGCATCCGCCGCAACCAGCGCATTTACCGTAAGCATATTCAGCGCCGGCGGGCAGTCGATAAAAATATAATCATACTTCTCCCGGATCGGGTTTAAGGCATTCCTAAGGCGCACTTCACGCCCAAGGACTTCCAGAAGTGCAATCTCGACTCCAATAAGATCCGCATTGCTGGGCAAGAGATCATATCCAGCAGGCTCGATCTCAACTCGCGCCTCCGCGATCGATTTTTCCCCCATAAGTACGTCATAGCTTGACAAGCGTAGCTCGAGCTTATTGACGCCACTCCCCATTGTCGCGTTGCCCTGAGGGTCCAGATCCACCAATAAGATCCGTCTCTTGGTTGCTGCAAGGGAAGCCGCTAGATTGACACTGGTTGTGGTCTTGCCCACACCACCCTTTTGGTTAGCTACTGCAATGATCTTGGTCATGAATCTGTCTGTCTGGCTCTCTCGCGCTGACCGGAGGAGCCGCCGCGTATTATTGCACAGTAACTTTACGTGTTGTTAACCACAGAGTCGCATTGACGTCAAATAGCCCCAAAACGGGCCGAGTATCAGGACGATTTCACTACGACCAGATGTCTTGAGGCATGTAGTCCCGGGACGTGTAGGCGATGCACTTCAAACGGGATTGCTCTCAGCCTAAGTTCAGCCAGTTCAACATCGGGCCTGCGACCCTTCATGGCCAATAGATAACCGTTCCTCGCATATAGGTGCCGCGTCCGCTCAAAGAGCTCAAATATTGGTCCAAATGCGCGGGCCATGACCGATGAGAACCGCTCGCTTGGCTGGTAGTCCCCGACCCCAGCTCGGACAACTTCTACATTTTGCAATTTAAGCTCCATGACCGCTTGGGTCACAAACCGGATTTTTTTTGCATTGCTGTCGAGCAACACCCAATGGCAATCGCGCCGAACCAACGCAAGTACAACCCCCGGTAAGCCTGCACCGGTACCGACATCCAAAAGATGTGAGCCATTGAGGTACGGTAAGATAGCTAAACAATCAAGAATGTGATGGGTCACCATTCGCGCTGGTTCGCGCACGGAGGTCAGATTGTAAGCCTTGTTCCATTTGACTAGCAGATCTATGTAGGCAAGAAGTGACTGACACAGGGGATCATTTGGCGCGAGGCCCAAGCTCGCAAGGCCCGCGTCCAGCTGTCGCCGTAGGTTCAAGCAGTCCGCCGCTGGTCTCAAGCGCTCTTTGCAATTTCGGCGGTGTGTTTCTTAAGATACACGCGCAACAAGGCGATGGCCACTGGGGTGATCCCAGGGATCCGGGCAGCCTGACCGAGATTCAGAGGCCTTCCTTCGCTGAGTTTCTGTACCACCTCCGCCGACAGTCCCCTGACCTTGGTGTAATCGATGTTTTGCGGTAATAGCATATCTTCGCAGGACCGGGCACGCTTTACTTCCGTTTCCTGACGCTCGATATACCCGCTGTATTTGGCCTGAACCGCTACCTGTTTAGCGAACACGGGATCGGCGAGGCCGGGCCCAGCCCCCGGGAGTGACATTAAATCACTGTAGCGAACTTCGGGACGGCGTAAGAGTTCCATCAAGTTGTATTCACGCCTAAGTGGCTGACCCAAAACCCGCGTAGCCTCGCCTCCCGGAACATCCATCGGTCCGATCCAAATATCTCTAAGGCGCTGCTGCTCACGGGCAATGGCGTCACGTTTTTCACAAAATAGATTCCAGCGCACGTCATCGACTAGCCCGAGTTCACGCCCCCGGGGGGTCAATCGTAAATCAGCATTATCCTCTCGCAGCATCAGTCGGAATTCCGCACGGCTCGTGAACATACGGTAGGGCTCGTTGGTACCGCGTGTGATCAGGTCATCAATCAATACACCAATATAAGCCTCGTCGCGACGGGGGCTCCATGGTGTCCTGTCCTGCACCCTCGAGGCCGCATTCAATCCCGCAATGATCCCCTGCGCGGCCGCCTCTTCATATCCGGTCGTTCCGTTAATCTGACCGGCGAAAAAAAGCCCTGAAACGTATTTGGTCTCAAGCCAGGGATACAGATCCCGCGGATCGAAGTAATCGTATTCAATGGCGTACCCGGGCCGTGTGATGTGTACCTGCTCCATGCCGCTAATCGAACGCACCAGGGCGTACTGCACGTCGAACGGAAGGCTCGTGGAAATCCCGTTCGGGTAGACTTCGCGAACATCAAGGCCTTCAGGCTCTACAAAGATCTGGTGCGCCGGCTTATCGGCAAAGCGCACAACTTTATCTTCAATGGAAGGACAGTAGCGTGGCCCGATGCCCTTGATGTCACCGTTGAACATGGGCGAGCGGTGCAGCGCGTTGCGGATGATCTCGTGGGTGCGCTCGTTCGTATACGTTATGTGACAGCAAACCTGTTCGGGATGTTCACTCGCATCCCCAATGAAAGAAAATACCGGTGCCGGCTTGTCCCCCGCCTGTAGTTCAAGTTTGCTGTAATCAATGGTGCGCCCATCCAGGCGAGGGGGCGTCCCCGTCTTCAGCCGCGCAACACGGAATGGTAATGCCCTGAGGCGTCGGGCCAACGCATTTGCTGGGGGATCGCCAGCACGCCCGCCTTGATAGTTAGTATCCCCGATATAAATATGCCCACCGAGAAACGTTCCTACGGCCAAGACAACACACTGCGCCGTAAAGCATAATCCCATCTGCGTAACAACTCCGGTAACCTGATTATCGTCCATCATCAAGTCATCTACTGCCTGCTGGAAGATGACAAGATGATCCTGATCCTCCAGCATAGTGCGTACGACGGATTTGTAGAGTGCACGGTCGATCTGGGCGCGGGTCGCCTGGACCGCGGGACCCTTGCGGGCGTTCAGCGTGCGAAATTGGATCCCACTCCGATCGGCACCGCGCGCCATGAGTCCCCCAAGGGCGTCTATCTCCTTGACTAGATGACCCTTGCCAATTCCGCCGATGGCGGGATTACAGGACATTTGCCCAAGGGTTTCCATATTGTGAGTCAGTAACAGGGTGCGCACACCTAAGCGAGCTGACGCTAACGCCGCCTCAGTGCCGGCGTGGCCGCCCCCCACCACAATCACATCAAAACGTTCTGGATGCTTCATAGTCAAACGGATCGCAGCAGATCCTCATTAAATGCTTCTCGCATGAACTCCGGCAATGCAAGACTTCCGGCATGCACCTGGGCATTGTAATAGCGTGTCGCAAACGCCTTTTGCCTGGCGTCCCCCTCACGAAAGCCACTAAAGCGCTCTCCTTTACGTGCCATAGTCGCGGTCCACCATCCTGAAGGATAGGTGCACTGGGGGAAATTAAGCGTCATTATATCCTCGGCGCCGGCTTCTGCCATCGCCTTGCGAATATTCTTAATGAGGTCCAGATCCAGTATTGGTGATTCACTCTGCGCCACCATAATGCCACCGCCGCGCAATACATTGAGACAATCGCGATAAAATGGCGCAGAAAAAAGACGCGCAGCTTGACCGACTGGATCCGTCGTATCTAAAGCGATCACGTCCACACTCTCTGCCGGTGCTTCTGCCATCCATTGAATACCATCTCCAAAATGGAATTGTGCGCGGGGGTCCGAATTGGACTCACACAGCTCCGGAAAGAATTGCTCTGAAACCCTTGTTACCCGCTCATCCAGTTCAATGAGCGTCGCTTCCTTTACCGCCACATGTTTCAGCACTTCCTTCAGCGTTCCACAGTCTCCGCCACCCACAATGACCACGTCTTTCGGGGCCGGATGAGTAAATAGGGCCGGATGTGATAGCATCTCGTGGTAAATAAAATTATCCCGCGACGTCAACATCGTGATCCCATCCAGCGTTAATAGGTATCCAAATTCCTCAGTGTCATAGACCTCGATGCGTTGGAAAGGTGTTTGCTCCTCGTGCACCTTGCCCCTGATCTTGACGGACATCGCAAAGCCGCCAGCCTCCTCGATAAACCACTTGCTATCCAGCTTCATTGATCACTCCTAAGATAGAGCGACGTGCCTTCCCCCGGAGCCTCTCTTCCTCATCGCTTATTTTTCTCATCTGGAAACCAAAAAGATATGATCTTGTCTACCTTATATATATACAGGGCATCCACGACGGGCAAGACGATCATAGCCCACGTCGAAGAATACCGTCACGAAAATGCAGTACGCCACTGATGCACGCTCAGCAGAAATTTACTGAAAACGGCTCAATGACGAATTTCTTCCTAACCATGGTTGTCTCAGTGTATATCCCTATTGCGACTATACGATCGCGGCGATGAAAGAGGCTCTTTTTGGCATCCTATGTTTCACCGCATTGACGGCTGCAGCTGTCGGAGCTGAAGAGCTCGGAACCGCACCCAATGCACCGGAATTCCCCCATGAAAGTACCGAGGAGTGGATCAACTCTGAGCCACTTTCGCTGGATGATCTGCGCGGGCAAGTAGTGCTCTTAGATTTCTGGACCTTCGATTGCTGGAACTGCTACCGGTCCTTCCCATGGCTCAATGCGGTAGAAAAGCGCTACGCGCCGCGCGGCCTCCAGGTGATTGGCGTTCATACACCGGAGTTCCCTCATGAGAAGGTGCGCGCAAAAATCGTGGGAAAGGTCCATGAATTCGAAATCCACCACCCGGTGATGATTGATAATGACTATTCCTACTGGCGGGCAATGGGAAACCGCTACTGGCCCGCATTCTATCTTATCGACAAGCAAGGCCGGGTGCGCGCGGTTTTTGTGGGCGAAACCCACGCGGGTGATCGGAACGCAATCAAGATGGAAAAGACAATTGAAAAACTGCTGGCAGAGCCCGCCTAGGCACCTCTTCGCTACCTAGCAACGCTTTGCCTAGCTGATACTGCGAGTCAATGCATACGAGTACGCAACCACCGTAAGCATCCTTCTGCCGGCACTTTGTCCGCGCCCTAACCAATACTGTGCCAATAACCTGAAAAGCAGCGATGCCTTTGAGCTGAACGCGCTAATTACAATTTTTGAGGTCTCCCCTGTCCGAGAGCTCCATCAGCTCGGGCTTTTAGATACATATAGATCTGATCCAGCCGATCCATAACAGCTTGGTTCTTCTCAAACCCGGGCATCACCCCCGCCTGACCCCTATAACCATTGGTGACGACATCCTTGAAACGCGCGTAATCTACATTGTGGTTAAATGTCGTAATCATGTCAGGCGCGAAACTGCTGCCGACGCCATCTGGCCCATGGCAGTGATTGCAGAGTCGGTTGAACATCCGGTACCCGGTGAAGGTTCGCGCATCCACCTTGCATTTTGTCGCGCTGGTAGCTCCCTCAGGGCACTCCACCACATAGTCCAATGACGCTTGACCGCTCTTCGCTGGCTCCTCGTCAGAGGCGTTCACCATAAACGTTATCAGAACGCCGCCCCCGAACAGCAACGTTATAAGGTAGGTCAAAGTTGCGCTTCTCATTTACGATGTCCTCCTCAATACAACGGGTTAACTTAAGTGTTTTTCGCCGCGTCCTACAATGCCAAGACTACCACAGCCGTAATCTAGAGAAAACACGGCTCGCAATGTAGAAGACACAACCACCCTGCGTCTACCTCGCAAATCGCTCTAGTAGCATGGCTGCATCACCATGCATTTGATCCTAAGTCCTCAATTCTCTAGGCATTTTGATGTCCGACATCCTGGCGGGTAGCCTTTACGCGTAGACACTGCGAATTGAATACATCCCGCGAACTACTGAAGCTTACTTCCAACGGCGTTCTGCCGGGCGTTCTCACAGGAAGCCAGGATGTAAGCCGGCGTTGGACCCAGTGTTTCCCACCTCATCTACCGCACATACCCCTGCCGAACAAGTTGGCGCCCTCAGCGACTGCAGCTCACATCGCCGCAGCGCGCTACCTCAACGCCGGTATTCGTGGCATCGCACTAGCTGATCACTGGTGAGCCGTCGCGTCTGGCCCGGCATCGAATCCAAGAGCACGGCGTAACGAGCGCGCACAGCATTCCGGACCTTGAGCGACTGGACCATGTGTCCAACAAAATCACAGCCTACAGCAAGCAGCTCTGCTCTGACTGCGTGTTGGCTCTACGTGAGTGACATCTCGACCAAGAACTTAACTGAGGAGATTGCTAAGAGCATGGTTTCCTTGACGACTTCGCTCCTCTCGAATGGCGGGCCCCTTAGCTATTCATGCGGCGTGAAATAACCCGTCAACACATAAAAGCTGGCTACTACTTTTGGAGGATAGACCTGCTTAAAAAAGGATTGCTTGTGTTCCATTTTACCACTGGATGGATTGAACCACTCATACTCAACAGTACCTTCCTCCTGTGCTTGCAGGGTTTTAACCAGCTCTCGCGCAAGTTTCCTGGTGCCATCATCCTTAGCCACCTCCACTTCATTTAAATTACTACCCACCAATGTGGGATCAACGCTATGCGCAAAGATAATGCCATCCGAGTTTACGACCCAAACGTATATTTCACCGTAAGCGAATTGGTCAGGCCTGGTGTTCATTTGATAAAAGGCTTTAATCGCACCTTCTTTCTCTATCAGCGCAACACACTTATCAAGTAATGATTTCGCCATAGTTGCTTCCATGGCCTCATCTACAGCGCGGGCCGGCGATACCCAACTGACCAACGTTACGATTAACAGACCAGCCAACCAAACTATTTTTTTCATGTCAGTTCCCTCTCCTCTTTTCGGTGGTAATTGTCATCGGCACCATCCTTGGGCTTCAGTACATCAACGAGCTATAAACGGCCCCCGCCCGCATGAAGTAGATTGCGGCTAAGGAACCCTGCTCCGCGTTCTCTCCTTCCCACAACTCACACCCATGAGCTAGCTTGATCCTTCAATATATCTCGCGCGTGGCGGTACCCGATCTCTGCAATTTCCCGTACCGGCTTGAGGTCTAAAATCTCGTATCCGTCTACCGGTGGATTCAGATAAATGTCAGCCATATTCTCTGCGGCGTTTACCGCGTTTACGCTACTCAAGGTGCCAGATCGAACTAGGATCTTTAAAATATTTGGCAGCTGCATCTCACTGGAGCCTGGGTTGAAGAGCTTGCGCAGTAAGCCCCTCCTCGAATCTTTAGCTTCGCTATCTCCGGTCACCGTCAGGTCAACTCTCGGGCTAACATTCTCAGCAATCACACGGCCGTCACAAATGTCTCGCATCACATCAACCGGCAGGTTATTGAGTACGCCACCGTCAACATATAATTCACCGTTGATCACGACAGGCGGGAAAAACCCTGGCAGCGAGATGCTCGCCCGCACCCACTGCCAAAGATCGCCGTCCTGATGGACCTCCATCTTCGCACGAGTGAGGTTAGACGAGACCGTAAAGTACTTTATCCATAAGTCCTCGATCTGTATACCCCTATACATTTCTCCCAATAGCTTGTCCATCCTCCGCCCTTTAATTATTGAAACAATGGGGAGCGTGTAATCTCCAAAGGGATGTTTGGTTATCCAAAGTGTTTCGATAGCGCGCAACATACCTTCGGGATCAAGGCCGCGCGCAACACCCGCCCCAATAATGGCGCCAATGCTGACTCCCCCAACCACATCAATGGGAATGCCCTGCTCGCGCATTGCACGAATCAAACCTATGTGAGCGCATCCCCTGGCGCCGCCACCTCCGAGAACGAGCCCGATCGCCTGTCCCATTATAAAGCGCGACAGGCGCTCGTAATCACCGGTATTGTCAAGCACTATATGGTGGTGATCCGCAACGGTGCGCTGTTCAAGCCAATTTTTTGTTCCAGAGGGTTTCCGTTCCCTGCTCGCATGGAGGAGCACAAGTTCTTGACGAGCGATCGGTCGTGCCCTCTGTGAAATACGGAGCTCCTCCTCAATTGCGTTTAGACGAGGGTCATTTCCGGCACGCCCTACTAACAGAATTCGGTCGGCTTGTCGTATGCATCTGCGAGTCCAAGCAGACGGTTCCAACGTTGACTCATAAAGAATGAAGCGATATTGGGTTTCCAGACTGTTAAGCCATACCATGACGCGATCCTTACCTGAGCCTTCTTTACGTATACCTTCCTCACCGAATTTTTGGCTGACCTGTTGAGCATCTAAACAAATTGTCGGCCCGATTGCAGAAAGCACTACGGAGAGGCGCTTCGTAAAGTCCGACAACGTAGCGCCATCCCCAGCAGGGAGTACGGCGATAGTTGAGATAGCTGGGTTAGCCCGAATACCTTGAACTTCCTTTTCATAGCGAACAGCGATCGATTTAGACAACAGCACGACCACTTGCGGCTGCCTCTCTATAAAACGGTAGAGGCCTTCCTTTGAAAATTGCAGTAATTCGCTGTCCCTTATAGCCCGTGCAGTGACCCGACGGGGTTGTCCTGTTAGAACTGACGTTTCACCCACAAGATCGCCGCGTCCACGTTCGTTAACCACCCTCTCAACGCCGTCTTGGGAGCTGACGAAGGTCCGGAGTCGCCCGCTAATCACCAAGTAAAAGGAATCCGGCGCCTCGCCCTGTTTCATAAGTATCTCGCCGCCGGACAGCCGAATATGCTTGGATTCCGCTGCAATATCTCTCAGAACGGCTGCGTCCAGCGAACCGAACAAAGATGTGGCACCGAGCAAATCTACTAGGCTCGCCTCCACATCCTTTTTTGCCGATATGTCGCTCCACGACCCAACCACCTCAGTGGGAGCGCCACCCTCATCGCGTATCACCCGCAACTCGTCACTGACCCAGCAGTAACTCCCGTCTTTACGGCGGAAACGGTACTCGTGTATCAGGCGCCCTGATGCGAATAGCTCCGACAACGCTGCCCGCACCCGCGCAGCATCATCAGGATGGATGCGATCCGGCACAAATTTCGGATCCTCCAGATACTCGCTCGGCTCATAACCGAACACGTCCCGCAAGTTCTCGCTGATGAATGTGGGCGCATAGCTGCCCGTCGCCTCGAAGCTGTAGACCACCGCCGGCGACGAGGCCAGTATGTAGTTGATGCGCGCATGTGCCGCGGCGATGGCCTCCTCAGCCTGCTTGCGCTCTATGACACGACCAAGTTGGGTACCGACCTGCGCCATGACTTCTAACAATTGATCGTTAGGCTCAACGGCCTCTGGAGTATAAAACTCCAGAACTGCAACAACTTTACTCCCAACCAATACCGGGAAACAAAACGCAGCCTTGACACCAATATCTTTAGCAAGCTTTGCCCGAGGATAATTAGGATCTTTTGTAACATCGCTGATCCACGCCGGTTTCCCACTGCGCAAGACCCTACCAGGTAACCCAACACCCGCG
>JAPUIX010000097.1 GCA_027296625.1 Gammaproteobacteria bacterium
AATTCAACGCCCGCACCCAATTGACGGTGACTGCCGTGGATCTCACGGAAAGCGATGGGTTGTGTCGCTCCACCAGTAACAGGACCTGTAACACGGGCGACGGGGATACCGGTGAGGGCTATGCCATTACCAACATCACCGGTACGGAGCTTCGCTTTGGGCGCCTGGTGCTCGAAAGCGCCTTTGGTTCAGGTCTGTATGCGCTCGATGTGCCGCTCCGAACGGAGTACTACGACGGCACGAATTTTGTCCCCCACACGGACGATAACTGTACGGCAATGAGCAACACTAATCTGATCTTGTCGAACGATGACGAGGCCACCCAGACCGACGGGGATATCCTGGTCGGTGCCGCCACCACCACAGCGAGCATTGCCAATAACCCATACAGCCAGGGCGATGCGGATCTGTCCTTCAGTCCGCCGGGTCCGACCGAGGACGGCTATGTGGATATCACCGTGAACCTGCCGGGCCTGGGGATGACGTGGTTGCGCTATGATTGGGACGGTGATGGCAACCACGACGACGATCCCACCGCCCGCGTGAGCTTTGGGCTCTTCTCAGGTCCCATGCAGTTCATCTATCTCAGAGAACCCTGGAATTAATCTATATTGCTGCCCGGCGGAGTACCTGCGCCGATCCGCGGTGCCCGCGCGCTTGGGTGGCGGGCCGTCCCCGCTCCAAGTTCCAAAAGGCAGTCAACCCGTCGGCTTTGCGGACCCGATCCTTTCCCGACGGGCCCGTTTAAACCGTCTATAATTTGAAAAATAGCATTTATAGTAAGTAGTTAGTGTTGAAACCTTTAGCAATCTATTATAAGTTAGGATGAGATGGGGCGTTGCCGCCTGCTGGGCGGGGCGCGTTGAGAATAGAACACCGGACAGCGAGGTAGGTGTCCCTGTGGTGCTTGGCCGGCTTAAGCGAAAACCAAAAGGTGATGTCACAGTCGCCGTGTGCCCGATGCCAGACGGGATCAGCATCGCACGCGTTCAGCGAGATCCTGACCTGCCGCCGAGCCTCGACCTCTGCGAATACAAGGAAGTTCATGACCTTGGGGAGCAGGATGCCGTATTGAAGAAGCTCGTCGCTAGCCACGGCCTTGATCAGTATCGATGCACGAGCCTCATGGATCCGGGCTCCTACAGCCTCCTGCTGGTCGAGGCGCCGGATGTGCTGCCATCGGAACTGCGGGCGGCGATACGCTGGCGGATCAGGGACCTGATTGACTTTCACTATGATGATGCGGTCATCGACCTGTTTGAGGTGCCCGAAGAGGCTGAAAAAGGGCCAGGCTTTGCGGGTAAGGCGAAGATGATGTACGCGGTGGCCGCGCGTTCGGCGCTTGTTAAACAACGCATCGATCAGTTAGTCAACGCCGGCCTGGATCTTTCCGTCGTCGATGTCCCGGAACTCGCCATGCGGAACATTGCGTCCTTGTTACCCGAAGATGTCGGGGGGGCAGCACTCATCTACCTGGGTCGCGAGAATGGGCTCGTCACCCTGACGCGCCAATCGATACTCTATCTTTCGAGGCGAATTGAATCGGGCTCCGAGTCGGTATTGTACGCTCCACAAAGCGACACCCTGGACCCCGCTATTCAGCAATGGCTCGATGGCATCGTCGTTGAACTGCGGCGGTCACTGGATTATTACGAAAGCCATTTCACGCAGCCGCCCATATCGAATCTGGTCATTGCACCCTTAGAGCGGCAGATCCCTGGAATGGCGGAATATCTTTCCGAACAGCTCGACGTATCCGCGCGCATGTTGGACTTGAATGCGTTGATCGATAGTGCAAACCATTTGGGTGCGACATCACAGTTCCGTTGCTTTCTGGCTATCGGCGCCGCGTTGCGTATGGATGAGGCGACCTTATGAAGCAGCAGATCAATCTTTATCAGCCGATATTCCGCACGCAGAAGAATATCTTTACGGCGCTTGCCATTGCTGAGGTGTGCGGATTGGTTATAGTTGGGCTCCTTATTATGTACGGTTACGCGGCTTGGGAAGTACATGGACTGAAGACAGAGGTTTCCAAGTTCAACGAACAACGCGACGCTGCGCTCAGTAAGACCGATGCGCTGCGAGAACAATTTCCTGGTAGGCAGAAAAGCAAGCAACTCGAAGAAGACATCGAACGATTGACTGCAGAGTTGATTGCGCGACAACGAATCGCAGAAATCCTGTCAGGCGGAAGATTAGGGAACACGGAAGGGTTCTCGGATTACTTGGAGGCCCTTGCAAGGCGCCATGTTCAGGGAACATGGCTGACTGGGATCAATATCTCACACGGTGGTCAAACGATTAGCATTGCAGGCAGCACACTCGTGCCCGATCTGGTGCCCGTATATCTGCAACGGCTGGCGGATGAGACAGTCTTTTCAGGTTTGTCATTTAATGTCATGCAAATGGAGCGCGCCTCGGAAGAATCGACAAAAGTAAACTTTACGGTACGCACAGGTGGTAGTTCAGAGTAGGAGCGGTTAATGGGACGACTTAGAGAGTTAATGGCATGGATCGATGCGCTCAGCTTTCGCGAGCGGGGGCTGATTCTAGTGATTGCGTTGTTTGTGTTCTACGGACTGTGGGACACGCTTTTAATGCAGCCGCTGGATGCCAAGCAAGAAAAACTGAGCAAGCAGCTTGAGCAGACCCAACAGGAGGTGTTGAGCTTTCAGCAACAGGCACAGACGATCGTTGAATCGTATGGTGCCGATCCGAATGCGAAGAATCGCGTCAAGCTTGAAAAGTTACAAAAGGAATTAGATGCGATAAAAGAAGAGCTTAAGCAATCCACCGCACACCTGATCCCGCCAGAGCAAATGGCAAAGGTTTTGGAGACGGTGCTGAAGCAGAGTGACGGATTGAACTTCGTGCGACTTGAGGGGCTTGGTGTTACACCCCTCGTCGAGAAGAGCTCCGTCGAAAATTTTATTGATGAGGTGCAAGGCGCGAGGCTAACAACAGAGGAGAAAGCCCTATCGCCGGATAGGACGCTGCAAACGGCATACCGGCACGGACTACGGATCGAGTTTGAAGGGGGCTATTTGGATACCCTGGATTACCTGCGCAAGCTCGAGGCGCTACCGTGGGCGTTTTTCTGGGTTAGTGTCGATTATCAGGTTTTGGAATATCCGAAG
>JAPUIX010000098.1 GCA_027296625.1 Gammaproteobacteria bacterium
CAGACATTGTCGTTGTGCCTCCAGTGGTAACAGTACCATCTGAGTTTACTGTGCTCGTATTCTTAAGCGGATTAGCAGGACTAACCGCTGAGTCGCCCAATGAAGATAACCATTCTTTATATTTCGCGAAATGTTGCTTACCTTCCTCAGGGCTAGATGGCTTATCGCCGCCTAGATAAGTAATAATGTATTGAGGCATTTCTTTCTCCTTATTTTAATAATTTACACTAGCAATAAACATAACGACCACGCTCACTGGCACGGCTTGCCCGTGTTCACTGCAGCGTTCGGTTATGCCGTTTACTATTTGTGGAAAAGTTTTTACTCATCAATAGACCAGGAAGTAAACCACCACGAACCTTGTAAATCTTGATATACTGCATGTCCAGGCCAAACCAAAAGCATGGCTTTCATTTGAGACTTATAATTCCCAATAGTGGCTTCGATTGCTGGCACTCCTAACACTTCTGCCCAATGAACATATTGCGTTGTATACACATTGCTCGCTTCCAAAGGTGTAACCCATGTCCCCGGACTTTTTTGTTACCTATCTCCCCGACCGGTCACAGCTCCGCTGGGGCAAGCGCGCCCTATTAGCGGCACAATTTCCTCAAGGTTTTGAACACGAGGTCCAGTGTACGAAGAGTGTCTGTTTGTCCGGTCGATCAGCACAGCAGGCATTCCGGAAGCGCGCGCCCCTTCAACGTCCCAAGCTGGTTCGTCACCGATGAAAAGACATTCCGCTGCTTTCACATTTAATGCCTGAAGAAGTCGTTTGAAGATTATTGGTGCGGGCTTGCGCCAGCCCACATCTACACAAAATATTGATAAGTCCACAGCGTCCTTAAGATCCAGACGCTTTAGTTCTTCGCGCCAAGGCTGACTCGGGCTTCCCCATGGTGTGTTCGATACGATAGCCAACTTATAGCCCTGTTGCCGCAGCATTCGCAGCATCGGACCACTGTCTTGATATTTGCGAGCACACTGGAAGATTGGCTCCAGGAAAACGCGACACGCCCGCTCCCGGACATCCGCAGGTGTCTGGTCTGTAAGACCGAACACCCTATCGAACCGCTCTTGAAGAGGGCGCACCTTGCCGTCCGACTGCTCACGGTTTTCCGTAAGAGCAATGGCCTGCGCTTCCTCGAGTTGCACTGCCGCGAAACTGGACAGGATGGCATGAGCGTTACGAATTGAGTCCGCAAGGATGGAGGGATACACTTCGCGCTGGTAATACTCCGCCAACGTATTTCCGAGGTCAAACGCTATTGCTTGGATTCCCATTCCCAATCTTGGATCCTGCAGTCGCTGCTCTCTGGCTAACGTATAGCTCAGCCGGCGCTTTTAGCGATCGGTCTGAAACGCCAAGTTAGACAATGGCGCGACAATGCAATCGTGGCGTTTGATCACTTCTTCACCATCTTGAGTGCTATGTACCCTAAACGCCGAAGCAACGCTTCACTGGAGGTCATGCGATCAAATAACCGCCGTCTACCACGATTGTTTGTCCGGTGAGGTAGTCACTTGCTGGCGCCGCAAGAAAAACAGCAGCTCCAACGAGGTCAACTGGGTAACCGCGCCGCCCCATCGGGACACGATTGTGAAACGCCGTTGTGAAGATCGGATCATCGAACAGCGGCTTAGTGAACTGCGTCTCAACGTACCCAGGAGCGAGGCAGTTCACGCAGATGCCTTCTGTTGCCCACTCGAGAGCCAGGGAACGCATTACTCCCAGCATGCCGCTCTTGCTAGCCGCGTAGGGTACGACGCGGCGAAAGCCCATTTCTCCGGCGATACTGCCGATGTTAATGATCTTGCCCTTTCCTCGATTATGCTCGGCGGCAAAGCGGTGGGTCTCGATCCAATATCGGCCGACGGCCTGCGACGTGAAGAACAGGCCCTTCAGATTCAAATCGAGCACGGTGTCCCAATCCTCTTCCGTGATCTCCGTTGATGGCCCGCGACGGTTCACGCCCGCTACGTTCACCAGGATATCGATCTGTCCCATGCGGTCGAGAACATCGCGCACGAGTGCCTTGATCCCCACCACGCTCACAACGTCGGCGGGAAAGGCCTCCGCCCGCGTGCCCAGGGCACGGATCTCTTCGGCAGTCTGGAGAAGTTCCGCTCGCGTACGACTGCAGAGTGCAATGCTCGCGCCCGCCTCCGCGAGGCCTTGAGCGATCGCCCGGCCTATGCCACGGGAGGCACCGGTAATGAGCGCCACGCGCCCAGAAACATCAAACAGAGGAGATGCCACCATCGCGCACGAACCTTTCAGTATTGCAGAAAGTTAAAGACGTATACGTCTCATCCGACGGTTCTCATGGTCTAACGCCCCAAATCAGCCGCGCGGGTTACCGCGTCGGCTGCATTTGGCTTCTTAGATTCGCGGCCCTACACATCTTCGTCGATGCCATAAATTGGAGGTCTACTGGTTACGCCCAGCCATAACGCCGCCGTCCACGTCCCAAATTGCACCTGTTACCCAACTTGCATCGTCCGAAAGGAGAAACATGATCACCGATGCCACATCTCTGGGCTTTCCGATCCGTCCGATTGGGTGAAAATCGTTGAAGCCTTGTAGGGCCTCGTGAACCTCGTCGGGCTTGATGAAGGCGTGGTAGATCGGGGTTTCCACAACGGCGGGCGCTACCGCATTGATGCGAATGCCATGTTCCGCCAGCTCCATCGCCAGATGCTGAGTCAA
>JAPUIX010000099.1 GCA_027296625.1 Gammaproteobacteria bacterium
CGGCGATCAGGTCGGCAGGAGGCTGTTCGGATTGGGCTGCGTTGGTCGTCATGATGAACTCCGTGTCTTGAGTTGTATATACAACAAAGCTTGCGTCCTGTCAAGGGAATTTTCCATAAAGGGCCTCATGGTCTTTACCGGTTCTCAGTACTAGTCGACACCAACACATCCTCCAAGGATCAGAATCGTTAACTTCGCGCGAATTTCTTCATCAGAAAGTGGTCAAGCGACAGCGTCCCGGGTCCATAGAACACCAGGATCGCGAGCATGAAACCCCAAAGCTGGTGATCCTTGACCCCGACTACATGAAGATCTGGGTAGGAAATCACGGCAACGATGTTGAAGATAAACAGAACGATGGCACTAAAACGTCCACCAAGCCCCAGCGCCAACAACACCGGAAATGTCAACTCGGTAAACGTAGCGAGGTCAGCCGCAATCTTAGGAGATAACAGAGGGACCTGATACTCGAACTCGAATAGAAAAACGGTGCTCTCGAAACTCTGGAGCTTTACCAGTCCTGATTTAAAAAATACATTGGCGACCCACAAACGGGTCCCGAGAAGCAAGGCTGGCGTCAAAAAATCGAGCGTTTTGGTAATAGGCCGTACTAAATTTATTACGTGTATCGCGACAGTCATTGGTTATCTCCATCAGAAAAGTGGTCGTAGGCCCAGAGTAATTTCATCTCAGAGTGAAAAGTCCACTAACGTTCCGTTAACAACGTGCTTTTGCAGGCACGGGCTGAGATCGATATCCGGTTGTGTCTTAAGCGCAGCTTCGCAGGCCTGGGCGAACGTGCGGCTTTGATGAAGCGCGTGCAAGAGTGCGAACTCGCCATCGCTCAAGGGCTCGATCGTGATATCGAAATCGCGTCGGATCACCAAAAGCCTGACCGCACCTTCGTCCAGATTCACAGTTTGGTCCCCTTGATAGTCATCTTGATTCACCTCCCAGATCCGCAAGACCGGGTAATCCGATGCCAGCAGACGACTGGCTGGGTGCAGTTGAAAGGTGAGCCGCTCGTGCTGGGTTGGTGGTATCTCTATGAGACGCGTTGGGTCGAGCGAGGTCGCATCGGCAGCATGAAACACCTCGTGGTAGGCCCACTCCAGGCGGGCAACGTCGGGCAAATAAACGAGCTCCTTGGCCCCGGGAAAGATCGCTAGGAAGTCGGCAAACCGGTCGCCAAACTTATGTAGGTTGCCGGAGCGGGATGGGTGGTGCCGGATATACTGGTATGCGGCGTGCTTAAAGAAGAAATCCCCCACCAAGCGGTCGATCACCGGGTAGATCGCGCGCAAGGCCTCGGTGAGACTGGAAAAGACGTTGTTGCGGTAGACCTGAAGTCGTCGCTCGCCGGTTAAGCCATTGGCCCGGACGGGCACAGCATGCCCCGTATCGGTCGTACCAAACACGTGGTTGGCGAACGCCTGTTGCACCTCATGCAGCGTGGACACGGTAGGTCTCCAGAATATGATCGGCCTTGTGGGCCTCAGCTACTAACACTTCGAGCGGGGGCAGCTCGGTATCCCATTCGATCAGGGTGGGCCTGGGGCCTAGGTGGTCTATGGCTTGCTGATAAAGGACCCACACCGCATCGGCCACGAGCTGGTTGTGGCTGTCGATGATGATCTCGCCGTCCTCGAGCCGGTTGATGGTGAACCCGGCCAAATGGATCTCTTGCACGCGTTCGCGGGGAATGGCGTGCAGGTAGGCCAGTGCGTCGAAGCCGTGGTTTCTTGAGTTGACATAGATGTTGTTCACATCGAGCAGAATGCCGCAGCCTGATCGCCTGGAGGCTGCGGCCACGAATTTCCCCTCGGGAATGGTCGCGTTGGTATATTCGAGGTAGCTTGAGACGTTCTCGATCAAGATCTGCCGACCGAGGTAGTCCTGCACCTGGCTGATGCGATTGACTATGTGGTCTAAGGCCGCTTCCGTATAGGGCAGCGGGAGCAGATCGTTTAAATAACGCCCCCCGACCGAACCCCACGACAGGTGCTCGGACACCAAGGCCGGTTCAAAGCGGCGAATTAAGTCCTTGAGCTTAGCTAGATGGGCTGTGTTTAGCGGATCGGTCGAGCCTAAGGACATCCCCACACCATGGAGGCTTAAGGGATAGCGCGCACGCGCCTGCTCCAAGTAATACAACGGCCGCCCACCGTCGCCGAAGTAGTTCTCAGGGTGTACCTCCAACCAGCCGACCGCTGGACGCTCTTCGAGCACGTCGCGGTAATGCTCGGCGCGAAGGCCGATCCCGGCTTGCGCCGGGATCGGTTGCTCACCGTTAGCGTACTGCGAAACAGAACGGAGCATGGGTCGCCTTAACCCTTGGGGCTCAAGCTACCGCCGGCGATCTTGCCGCAGGTACCCTTGGGCACGGCAATAAACGCATCCGCCTTGCGGTCTACCTTGGACGTACCGGCACAAGAACTCGTAGCCGTCTGACAGTCGTTCTTACCGGCTTTGGCGACGCCATAACACTTCTCGAAGTCCTTCTTGGCCGCGATGGCCTGGTTGCCGACCAACAGGCCCAAAACCAGGACACTCGCCAAGGCGGAACTCACAACAGTTGACTTACTCACGATGGTATTACCTCCATATGGATTAACGATTGAATGAAGCAACAGATTGGTTGCCCATTCTTAGATGCCGAACGCGCCGCAGGGGTTACAGACCTGGACTCGGGTGCGTACGCTTACTCTCGCGCAGTAAGCGGTACCGCGGCCGTACAGGCTCGACTACAGGCAGGCGGGTGTGGCCGTGCTTGGTATTGGCCGCCTTCAGTCGGTCACGGCGCAAGCAACCGCAGCTCCGTGTAGTGCCGCTGCGCAAGTGGCCCGCCTTCGTAACTATCTCGTTGCCACACCTACACACGCAGCGCCAGCGTGCGCCGTCCTTGGGGGAAGGTTTGCAACGTACTCTTTCCTTTGCCGTGAGGCGGCCGAATGTTTGGTCAGTTAGGTCAATCGCATGTCTACCCATTTGTGTTTCCTCCTATTGCTTTTTGTCTGTTAATTCATTCTGTGGGTAAAAAAGGGGCGGAAATGAATCCACCCCCGCACTTAGTCAGCCAAACGTCTGCACCCGTCGGCCGCCCGATAATGCGTGAAAATGTAGATAAAATGGTAGGGTTTGGTTGTTTTCTTGGTTATTTGAGCTGGGCAAGGTCCCGCAATATCTCCGGGCACCCCCGCTCAATGCGCTTGCTAATGGTGGTCGCGTCGAGGTTGCTGCCGTCACCATAGATGAATCGCAGGAAACTGCGCCTTTCGCGGAGAGACAGAAAAGACTCCCCAAGCTCTTTAGCTGCCGCCTGTGCCGCGTGCAAATTCTCTAAGTGGCCAAGGCCCATGTCCCGACCGGCGACCATCGACACCGCTTCAATCAATAGCCCAACACAATAAGGGTCTTGCTGCGCTTTTTTTAGCTCCGCTAGCGTCATGGGAGCCGACACGGCTTGAGGTACTTGCTGCGGTGTGTTCCCAAAGTGTTGGGCAGCAACACCGACCCCAACAAATAACCCCCAGAACACCACGAATGGAACAAGCGGCGGGAACCACGGAAGTTTAGAATCGGTGTGTCGTGAATGAAAACTCATCTACTTTTGAACTAATTCTGGGCAAAAAGTTTCCCCAGCGGTCGCTAGAGTAGCACCTCAACTTCGTACGCAAGGCCGGGCACGACACTGACAACCACGTCCTCCGCAGCGCAGCCCGTCAACTTGGTAAATACGGGGAGGATGCTTGCGGTGGTTTCCCTCTGGCTTCTCTGAGCCTGTGGCACACCCGTCCGGTGGGGCTGGTTCTGTAAAAACCTGATGGCCTACCATGTTGCATATATCATCTCGCATTTGATATGTGCAGGTTGGTTGGGATTGTGTTTCTCTCTCTCTGTGCTTGCTTCTTGTTTGGGTTACTCCCCGTTGAGACTGGCAAAGGCCGGCCCAAGGGTAAGTTACTGTACTGTAACAGTCCTATCAGCTCCGTAGACTACACAGAACAATTCGAATACCGACAGAAACTTAAGCTCCGTAGAGTAACAGCATAATAGTGATTCACTGAATTAAGGTTTGGTCGTTCGACCCGTTAACCGAGCATGGAACGACCACCGATGCTGAAAACGTTTCAGTAAAATCTTCTTGCCTTGGACATGCTGTGCACATACGGATGGGACTTGACGCGCATTAACGACTGCTAAATATAGATAGCAATAACGAGGCTCCCGACCAATGCCGCAGACAAACCAAGGACAATCAGTAAACCCAAGACAAAACGGGAAATGTCTTTCACGATATCCCTTATATTCAGTTAGCTTCACCTTAGATGCCCGCCCCCACCCGCAGGTTACAGCCACCGCTTCCCAACGCCCGGAGAGTCAGTTACCCTCGTTGCGTGGATGCGATCCCCAAGCGCCCGCCAAAGACGGGCTTTGACGTGCCGGATGAAAAACAGCTGGTCGCGCGGCTGCGCGCCGGCGATGACGCAAGTTACGAGCGTCACGTAAGGACCTACGGTGCGCGCATGCTGGCCGTCGCCCGGCGGCT
>JAPUIX010000100.1 GCA_027296625.1 Gammaproteobacteria bacterium
CAAGACCCAAAGCGGACATTGCGCACGACCGTTCGGTATTCTCTTCGGGTACGCTCTCAGAGCGCGAAAAGGTCACTGGCCGGGCTTTTGATCGCAAAATCAGCCCGATCAAGAGCGGACCACAGCCTATCGTGACAGCTCAGGGCCGAATTCGCGGCCGGATGCCCATTGTGCCACCATTGTCGGCGATTGGGAGGAGCCATCTGGGGAATCCTTGTTTACTGGACAAGAGGCCGGCCGATGTATGCTAGCCTTACCCGTCGTGCCATTGCCGAGGTGACCTTTGTTCCTAGCCGAAGCTCAGTGGTTCCGTGCACGCCTACAAGAGCTCGCAGGCAGCGCACTATTCCCCTTGCTCAACGTCGGCAGCGGGAACGATTTACACCGGCGGGTACGCCAACCCTGGATTGACCGGGAATTGTTCGCGCCGATCCGCGAGCGCGATGGGCGGGTCCTGCACATGGATATCATAGCCGGTCCAGGCATCGACGTGGTCGGTGATCTTAGCGATGAAGCAAGCCTGAAGGGTCTCAAAGATTTCGGCATCCGTTCCGTATTATGCTCTAACGTCCTGGAGCACGTCTCAGACCGAAATGCGTTTTGCGTCGCCATGCTTCAGCTGCTGCCGAGCGGTGGGGTGCTTCTGATATCCTGCCCGAACGCCTATCCCTACCATGCAGCCCCGATCGACACGATGTTTCGCCCCGAACTTGCGGAACTGCGCGCTCTTTTTCCGGCTACCGAGATGATCTCGGGTGAGATCCTCGACGTTGGGTCTTTCATCGACGAGATCCGGCAACAGCCCCTGTTGTTGCCGCGCTTGTTCCTGCCCTTCTACCGGCCTCGTCGGTGGTATGGTCTGTTGCACCGACTGCCGTGGCTCTTCCGCACCTATCGTGCGAGCTGTCTAGTGCTGCGTAAGCTCTGAAGCGGGGCCATGCGCAGTCGAACCAAAGTTCTGTTCATCACTCACGACATGCGTAGCGGTGGGGTCGAACGCGTCTTTAGCGAAATCTTGCGCTGCCTCGATCCCCAAGCCTTCGATCTTCATCTCGCCCTGCATCGCGCCGAAATCGTCTTTCCCGTTCCCGATAATGTCACCATTCACGAGATCGGTCTGAGAAAATTCTGGCAGTTTCCGGGCGCTGTTCTCGCTCTATCGCGCCTGATCCGGACAGTGAAGCCCGATCTCGTCGTCCCCGGCGCCATAAACCCCTGCCTTCTCCTGGGCGAAGCGCTACGCCTTGTCGCCGAGCGCCCGGCGACGCTTGCCATTATCGTTAATAACCCCAAACGGGAGCCGGGTTGGCGACAACCCTGGGCGCGCAGATCCTACCGTGTGATGGACGGTTTCCTGACACTGACCCACGACCTGAAAGACTTGGCGGTCGCGACCTACAACTTCATTGAGCCAGAACGGATCCGAGTCTGGACGACCGGCTTGATTGCCGAAGACATTGTCGCCAAGGCCGCCGTCCCGATCGACGACTCCCTGTTCGACAGGCCGGTGCTAATTGCTGTGGCGCGGCTGCACAAGCAAAAGCGCTTCGATATCATGATTGACGCATTCAGGCGCGTCCGCTCGCAAACTGAGGCGCGCCTTGTCATCATTGGTGACGGCAGCCTGCGTACAGACCTTACCAAGCAGATAGACGCCCTCGACTTGACAGACAGCGTGCACCTGCTGGGCTTCCAGGCTAATCCCTATCCGTGGCTGGCACGAGCTCACATGTTCTTATTGTCAAGCGACTATGAAGGACTTAGCACCATCCTCATCGAAGCGCAGCTGCTGGGCGTGCCCGCGGTTGCGACCGACTGCCCGACAGGATGTTCTGAAATCGTCAGCGCTGGCGAGACTGGGTTGCTGGTTCCAACCGGCGACCCTGATGCTTTGGCTGCCGCCGTGCTAACGCTGCTCGGTGATGATGCGCGCCGCCGGCGCATGGGCGAAGCGGCGCGCGAGAGAGCGGCGAGCCTGTTCGACGCACGCAATGCGATGCCGAAGTTGGCAGGAATTCTGCATGACGCCGCGCGTGGCGGCCCAGGCCAGTAGGGGCATCGCGAAACGCCGCCAATGTGCCTTCTTCGTGGGCGTTATTGCCTTTTAGATGACTAGCTTTCACAACTGAGCGATGCCACGACGGTGTGAACTTTGCGCCCGCACATTTTGGATGTCAACCAGCGCGGGCCTGTGTCGCTGTCAGCCCAATGCGAGTCGGGGTGGACATTTCCCATCCCTTATGCTGTTTGGTTCACGGGAGCCGTATCTCATGAACTATTCTTTTCGGCGAACGATTGACAAAAAAGACGATTTTCTTCATGAATTGAGGTACGATTCTACGAGGCACAATTAGACCAAAGCGTCAGGCTCCGTTGTTCCTGATTGCTTTCCAATGCATATAAAGTTTTCTCAGCCTATAGTTTACGATCCGCCGTATAATTGAAGGGAAAAAATCTGGCGTGTTCCAAGGGTCCGGTCCGTCCTTAATTGCATATCCCACATCAAAATGGATCAATATGGATTTTGGATGAGACAGATTGGTCTGGTTATCAATAATTTCGACTCCCACATCCTTCAGCTTTTGTGATATATATAAAATTAAATACTTTCAACGCCCTCTTTTTTGTTATTCCTTTCTAACCGCCAAATTGTGCCCAACTCCTATTTTCGTATTTTTTCTCCACACCCCCATCGATGTAGCCGCGACTGGTTTTGCCCCATCCATCACAAAATAAATTTTCAATATACTAATTAA